>NZ_JASBOG010000029.1:0-4516 GCF_039907185.1 Corynebacterium sp. c8Ua_99 | reverse complement strand
GACCCTGCGGCACGAAAAACGCCCTGCGGAAGAATCCACAGGGCGTGATTTGGTGAATCGAGCGGTTGGTTCTACTTCGGCCGGATGGTGACTGACACGTGGTCAGCAGTGGAGACGATATGAACCGTCTGGCCATCGGCAGCGACAGTGGCGTGGCCACCCTCGACATTCACTGTGAACCCATTCGGGAAGTTGATTGAGGGCACAACGAGCTCGCTGGTGGAACCAGGTGCGAAAACTCCGGTGCCGTCGACGCGGCTATTGTTCCAGCTGGCCTTGTAGACACGGGTGTCGCGGTTCCAGTCAGTAGCCTGCGGGGTGCCTGCGACCGCTCGCAGGTGTGGAGCGGCGAGGATGGTCATCTTGTCGCGGTTGAAGGCATCGGCACCTACAGGTCCTGGAACAGTAGGGTCGAAGACCATGCCCTGTTCCTTCTGGTTCTGCGTCGTCGGGTCGTTGCATCCGCAGTAGGACCAGTACTGCCAGCCGACCATGTGGCGGCGGGCAAGCGAAATTACGCCATTGAGGGTATCGGCATCGTCGGTGGCGCCGAACTCGGAAAGCAGTGTGGCCGAGCCGTTACCGGATGAGACGATTTCCGCATTGTCGAAGACGCGACCATCGAAAAAGTCACAGCCCGTGTAGGTGTTGAACAGGGCATTCGTGGTGCAGTAGACATGCCAGCTGAGGGCCGTACCAGCGGTTTCAGGAACCTCCGGGGCTGCCGGATTCGTGTTCAATCCGGTGTTCCACATGGAGTAGGGCTCGTAGTGGACAATAGCGTCCGGGTCCTTGTCGACAATCTGATTGGCAGCCTTCTGGTGCAGTTCATCGAGCTTTTCCTTAGCCGGGCCGCAGTCGCCGAGAGCCAGATAGCACAGTGGGTATGCGGAGCCTGGCCACGGTTCATTTATGATGTCGTAGCCCATCAGTCCCGGCATGTCGCCAAGGCGTTTGGCGACATGGCCCCACATGGCTGCGTAACGCTCCTGCAACCCAACGCCGCCTGGCCCTTCGCGGTTATTCAGGAAGTTGTCGTATGCCCTAATGAGTCCGATATTGAGAGCCTGGTTAGCGGGGAAGCCAACCTTTAAGAGGCTGGGAACGCCGTCGTCAATGACAGCCCAATCCGGGGCAAATTCGCCTTCGAACTTCTCGTTGTACATGTCCTGGTGGGCATCGACCAAGACCGCGATTCCACGCTCAGTGAGCATGGAGATAGTGCGGGCAATGGAATCCAGGTATTTGTCGTTGTACTCGCCAGGCTCTGGCTCTACTGCTTTCCAGATAATGCCGACTCGCATGGAGTCGAAGCCCTGCTGCACGAGCCAGTCAGCATCGTCCTCGTTAAAGCCTCCGGCCTCTGGGGTGTAAGGATCGTGCTTGTAGACGATGTTCGACCCCTGAGTGAGGAAAGCACGGCCGTCACCGTCGGTAAACCAGCGACCGGACTGTCCAAGGGGACCACGCTCGGTGATGGTAGCGGTACTAGGGGATGGGGCTACTTCTGTAGCGAGCGCCTGATGCGGTACTGCACCCGCTAGCGCTATGGCAATGGCGGCACCAACTGCTGCCACCTTCTTAGTGAATCTCATACTCAGGATGCTATTGACCAGTAATGATAAATTCAGCCAAAACTCAAATTAGGTTTAGAAAAGTGGGCAAGGGCATAAGTAAATGTCCTGAACGGGGTTAGTAAAAAGGCTAAGAAAGGCCCACCGCTTCCTTCTCGGAAGCGATGGGCCTTATGAGGAGACTCCGTCCACCGCGCATCCGTGGCGTCTCGCAGACAGCCAGCTACATCAAAGACTTATAAACCTCAACGGTCTGCTGAGCGATGTTCTCCCAGCTAAACACATCTTCAGCACGCTTCTTACCCGCCTGGCCAATCTTGGTAGCGCGGTCGCGGTCGGCGACCATGTTGTTAACCGCGGCAGCGATTCCACGCTCGAAGCCCTCCGGATCAGACTCGTCGTAGTGAACCAGAGTGCCGGTTTCGCCATCGACGACAACCTCCGGAATGCCGCCGACATCAGAGGCGACAACGGCGGTGCCACAGGCCATAGCCTCAAGGTTAACGATGCCCAGCGGCTCGTAGATGGACGGACAGACGAACGAATCCGCGGCTGTCAGGATCTCCTGGATCTTCTCCTTCGGCAGCATGTCCTGCACCCAGAAAATGCCATCGCGCTTCTCCTGGAGGTCATGGACGAGCTGCTCAGTCTCCTTCGCGATTTCCGGGGTGTCCGGAGCGCCGGCGCACAGAACGAGCTGCACACCGTCGTCGAAAAGCGATGCGGCCTTGACCAAATGAGCGACACCCTTCTGACGGGTGATGCGGCCGACGAACGCGACCATCGGGCGAGACGGGTCAACGCCGAGCTCCTCCAGGACAGACCAGCCGTTCTGTTCCTTGGACTCTTCCCACGTCGGGCGCGGGTACCACAGCTCGGTGTCGATACCGTTCAGGACAACGTGGACCTTGTCGGGGGAGATACGCGGGTAGGCATCCAGGATGGCGTCCTTCATGCGCGCGGAAACAGCAATGACAGCGTCTGCGTACTCCATAGCATTGCGCTCGGACCAGCTGGAAACGTCGTAACCGCCGCCAAGCTGCTCGCGCTTCCATGGGCGGTGCGGCTCCAGTGAGTGCGCGGTTGCCACATGCGGAATGCCCTTGAGCAGACCAGTGAGGTGACCGCCCAGGCCCGAGTACCACGTGTGAGAGTGGACGACATCAATGTCGGTTGCCGCGGCGGCATTTGCCATGCGCAACCCCGTGGACAGCGTCTTAATCGAGGCGTTGGCATCCTTCAACTCCGGGTCAACGCCGTGGACATATACATCCGCCTCATCGCGAGGAGCACCCATGCAGTGCACATCGACGTCAACGCCGTCGAGGCCGCGCATGAAACGAGTCAGTTCAGTTACGTGAACACCTGCTCCGCCGTAAATCTCCGGAGGGTATTCCTTGGTCATCATGGCAACACGCATAGTTCCAGCGTAACCAGATTTGACAATTTCCGTCGCTTGATATGCCTGGGTGTGGGTAGCGGGGAGGGGAGACTGGCAGCGAGGAACGTAAATCGCATATAGGTTGGTTGGTGTGAGGAGTCAACCACATGTTTTGTCCATTGTCCTTGCCGGTGGCGAAGGCAAGCGTCTCTTCCCGCTGACGGAAGACCGCGCTAAGCCCGCCGTGCCTTTCGGCGGTAGCTATCGGCTTATCGACTTCGTGCTGTCGAACCTGGTCAACGCAGGTTTCTTGAAGATCTGTGTGCTGACCCAGTACAAGTCCCACTCGCTCGACCGTCACATTTCGCAGGCGTGGCAGCTGTCTGGCATCACCGGCCAGTACGTCACCCCGGTGCCGGCTCAGCAGCGTCTGGGTAAGCGCTGGTTCACCGGTTCGGCGGACGCGATTCTGCAGTCGCTGAACTTGGTTTACGACGAGGATCCGGAGTACGTCATCGTCTTCGGTGCCGACCACGTCTATCGCATGGATCCGCAGCAGATGCTGGAGGCCCACATCGAGTCTGGCGCTGGCGTGACGGTCGCTGGTATCCGCGTCCCGCGTTCTGAGGCCAGCGCATTCGGTGTCATCGATGCCGATGACAACAACCGAATCACCGAGTTCCTGGAGAAGCCGGCTGATCCGCCCGGCACCCCGGATGACCCGAACTCGACGTTCGCGTCGATGGGTAACTACATCTTCACTACCTCCGCGCTTATCGACGCTATTAAGCGTGACTCGGAAGATGAAAACTCCGACCATGATATGGGCGGAAACATTATTCCGATGCTGGTAGAGGAGGGCGAAGCTTTCGTCTGGGACTTCAAGGACAGCTACGTTCCGGGTGAGACCGAACGTGACAAGGGCTACTGGCGTGATGTCGGTACCATCGATGCCTTCTACGAGGCCAACATGGACCTGATTTCCGTCCACCCGGTGTTTAACCTCTACAACAAGAAGTGGCCAATCCACACCTTCTCAGAGGAGAACCTGCCTCCGGCCAAGTTTGTCCAGGGCGGTATTGCTCAGGCTTCGATGGTCGGTGCTGGTTCGATTGTCTCCGGTGGTACGGTCCGCAACTCGGTGATTAGCACCAACGTTGTGGTCGAGGATGGCGCGACGGTGGAGGGCTCGGTTCTCTTCCCAGGCGTTCGCGTCGGCCGCGGAGCAGTGGTTCGCCATGCGATTTTGGACAAGAACGTTGTAGTTTCCGACGGCGCCATTATCGGTGTCGATCCGGAGAAGGACGCAGAGCGCTTCAAGGTCAGCGCTGGTGGCGTTGTGGCCGTTGGTAAGAACCAGGTTATCTAGACTGTCTGAGTCCGACCGGCTGAAAAGGCACGTACCGTGGGGTACGTGCCTTTTGCCTTTAACCCTTTTTGCTACCTAGTTGCTACCTAGCCCAAAACCGGCAACCCCAAAAATCACGGGCTTCGCATGTGAATACGGGCTGCAAATGTGAAACTGTGTGAGTTTATGACACTTTCAAGCCATTTTTCGGGT
>NZ_JASBOG010000028.1:0-5551 GCF_039907185.1 Corynebacterium sp. c8Ua_99 | reverse complement strand
GGCTACCACGACCCACACAATAAACTTTTTATGCCGGCGGCGACCTACTCTCCCACACCCTCCCGAGTGCAGTACCATCGGCGCTGGTGGACTTAGCTTCCGGGTTCGGAATGGGACCGGGCGTGACCCCACCGCTAACACCACCGACAAAAACCAGGCAACAACCCATCCCCACCACAACTTTGGGTGGGTGGTGTCATGCCAGACACTGAATAACGGACGCGAGCAAAAACTCTTGTTCAACCACTGTTTTTGTGTGTTGAATGTTTGGTCTATTAGTACCGGTCACCTCCACACCTTACGATGCTTCCAGATCCGGCCTATCAACCCCATCATCTATAGGGGACCTCAAAAGAAACCTAATCTTGGAACAGGCTTCCCGCTTAGATGCTTTCAGCGGTTATCCCTTCCGTACGTAGCCAACCAGCCATGCCCCAGGCGGGACAACTGGCACACCAGAGGTACGTCCATCCCGGTCCTCTCGTACTAGGGACAGCCTTCCTCAAGTTTCTACGCGCGCGGCGGATAGAGACCGAACTGTCTCACGACGTTCTAAACCCAGCTCGCGTGCCGCTTTAATGGGCGAACAGCCCAACCCTTGGGACCTACTCCAGCCCCAGGATGCGACGAGCCGACATCGAGGTGCCAAACCATCCCGTCGATATGGACTCTTGGGGAAGATCAGCCTGTTATCCCCGGGGTACCTTTTATCCGTTGAGCGACACCGCTTCCACAAGCCGGTGCCGGATCACTAGTCCCTAGTTTCCTACCTGCTCGACCTGTCAGTCTCACAGTCAAGCTCCCTTGTGCACTTACACTCAACACCTGATTGCCAACCAGGCTGAGGGAACCTTTGGGCGCCTCCGTTACTCTTTGGGAGGCAACCGCCCCAGTTAAACTACCCACCAGGCACTGTCCCTAACCCGGATCACGGGCCGAGGTTGAGATGTCCAATACGATCAGAGTGGTATTTCAACAACGACTCCACCCCAACTGGCGTTGAGGCATCACAGTCTCCCACCTATCCTACACAAACCGAACCGAACACCAATACCAAGCTATAGTGAAGGTCCCGGGGTCTTTTCGTCCTGCCGCGCGTAACGAGCATCTTTACTCGTACTGCAATTTCGCCGGGTCTGTGGTTGAGACAGCAGGGAAGTCGTTACGCCATTCGTGCAGGTCGGAACTTACCCGACAAGGAATTTCGCTACCTTAGGATGGTTATAGTTACCACCGCCGTTTACTGGGGCTTAAATTCTCCGCTTCGACCCGCAAAGGGGTCTAACAGGTCCTCTTAACCTTCCAGCACCGGGCAGGCGTCAGTCCGTATACATCGACTTACCCGTCTTCGCACGGACCTGTGTTTTTAGTAAACAGTCGCTTCCCTCTATTCTCTGCGGCCACAACCAGCTCAACCACGTCGGTCACCAGTCATGGCCCCCCTTCTCCCGAAGTTACGGGGGCATTTTGCCGAGTTCCTTAACCACAGTTCTCCCGATCGCCTTAGTATTCTCTACCTGACTACCTGTGTCGGTTTCGGGTACGGGCCGTATATCCACATCGCTAGAGGCTTTTCTCGGCAGCATAGGATCACCAACTTCCCCAAAACGGGTACGCATCACGCCTCACCCTATATGTGCTCCGGATTTACCTAGAACACGGGCCACACGCTTACACCACGATATCCATCACGTGGCACGGCTACCTTCCTGCGTCACCCCATCACTTGGCTACTACCAGTTCAGGTCCCCAGCATCACACACACCAACCAACCTAAAAGGCTAGTAAACGGCGCGTGTTCAGGTGGGTTAGTATCCCTGATTCACCATGGGCGCGGACACACGGGTACGGGAATATCAACCCGTTATCCATCGACTACGCCTGTCGGCCTCGCCTTAGGTCCCGACTCACCCTGGGAGGATTAACCTGGCCCAGGAACCCTTAGTCATTCGGCGGAGGAGTTTTCCACTCCTCATTCGCTACTCATGCCTGCATTCTCACTCGCGCACACTCCACACTAGGGTTACCCCAGCGCTTCACAGCAGTCACGCGACGCTCCCCTACCCAACCACCAAAAGGTGATTGCCGCGGCTTCGGCGGTGTACTTGAGCCCCACTACATTGTCGGCGCAGAACCACTCGACCAGTGAGCTATTACGCACTCTTTCAAGGATGGCTGCTTCTAAGCCAACCTCCTGGTTGTCTTCGCGATCCCACATCCTTTTCCACTTAGCACACCCTTAGGGGCCTTAGCCGGCGATCTGGGCTGTTTCCCTCTCGACTACGAAGCTTATCCCCCGCAGTCTCACTGCCGTGCTCTGACCTCACCGGCATTCGGAGTTTGGCTGATGTCGCTAAGATGATAGTCCCGCTAAACCAACCAGTAGCTCTACCTCCAGGAGGAAACACACGACGCTGCACCTAAATGCATTTCGGGGAGAACCAGCTATCACGGAGTTTGATTGGCCTTTCACCCCTACCCACAGCTCATCCCCTCAGTTTTCAACCTAAGTGGGTTCGCGCCTCCACAGAGTCTTACCTCTGCTTCACACTGGCCATGGGTAGATCACCCCGCTTCGGGTCCAGGACATGCCACTGACAACACACTAGTTAGTATTCGCTTTCGCTACGACTACCCCACCAAACGGGTTAACCTCGCGACATGCCGCTGACTCGCAGGCTCATTCTTCAAAAGGCACGCCATCACCCCACAAAAAAGGGCTCTGACGGATTGTAAGCACATGGTTTCAGGTACTATTTCACTCCCCTCCCGGGGTACTTTTCACCATTCCCTCACGGTACTAATCCGCTATCGGTCATAAGCAGGTATTTAGGCTTACCGGGTGGTCCCGGCAGATTCACAGCAGATTCCACGAGCCCGCTGCTACTCGGGCAACACACCAATTGCACGCACGGGTGTTTCACGTACCGGACTCTCACCGTCTACGGCAGGACATTCCAATCCACTTCCGCTACACCCACACAACACAACGCAGGACTAGCAGACCCTGCAAAGTGCATCCCCACAACCCCACGCACGCAAACCCTGCCAGGTATCACACGCACGCGGTTTAGCCTCATCCACGTTCGTTCGCCACTACTAACGGAATCACAATTGTTTTCTACTCCTACGGGTACTGAGATGTTTCACTTCCCCGCGTAACCACCAATTAGACTATGAATTCATCTAACGGCGACCGCCCACAACGACGGCCAGGTTTCCCCATTCGGACACCCTCGGATCAACGCTCAGTTGGCAGCTCCCCGAGGCCTATCGCAGCCTCTCACGTCCTTCATCGGCCTACTATGCCAAGGCATCCACCATGCGCCCTTACAACACAACACACAAACAAATAACTAAGAACAATCACAAACAGAAAAACTGCTTGACAAAATCGAACTTACAGAAAAACAAGATGCTCGCGTCCACTATCCAGTTCTCACACAACACCCACACACCACACACAAACCACCACAACAGCAGCCTGCCCGCAGCACGCAGCAACCTGTAAACAGGAACAACAACATGTGTCATCCCAGACACCCAACAGCGCACCAACAACCAACCAACACAAAAAAGGAAAGCACAAACGCTTAAAGTCATCACACGCACGCGCAGACCACCACTTCAGTGATCTAACCAGTAGGTGTTCCACCCAAAAACAAAAAATAGCCACACGCCACCAACACGATGACACATGACACAAAGAAAAAATAATCTCCTTAGAAAGGAGGTGATCCAGCCGCACCTTCCGGTACGGCTACCTTGTTACGACTTCGTCCCAATCGCCAATCCCACCTTCGACAGCTCCCCCACAAAATGTGTTAGGCCACTGGCTTCGGGTGTTACCGACTTTCATGACGTGACGGGCGGTGTGTACAAGGCCCGGGAACGTATTCACCGCAGCGTTGCTGATCTGCGATTACTAGCGACTCCGACTTCACGGGGTCGAGTTGCAGACCCCGATCCGAACTGAGACCGGCTTTGCGGGATTAGCTCGCCCTCACGGACTGGCAACCCACTGTACCGACCATTGTAGCATGTGTGAAGCCCTGGACATAAGGGGCATGATGATTTGACGTCATCCCCACCTTCCTCCGAGTTAACCCCGGCAGTTTCTTACGAGTCCCCACCACAACGTGCTGGCAACATAAGACAAGGGTTGCGCTCGTTGCGGGACTTAACCCAACATCTCACGACACGAGCTGACGACAACCATGCACCACCTGTATACAAGCCACAAGGGAAACACCATCTCTGGCGCGATCCTGTATATGTCAAGCCCAGGTAAGGTTCTTCGCGTTGCATCGAATTAATCCACATGCTCCGCCGCTTGTGCGGGCCCCCGTCAATTCCTTTGAGTTTTAGCCTTGCGGCCGTACTCCCCAGGCGGGGCGCTTAATGCGTTAGCTACGGCACGGATCCCGTGGAAGGAAACCCACACCTAGCGCCCACCGTTTACGGCATGGACTACCAGGGTATCTAATCCTGTTCGCTCCCCATGCTTTCGCTCCTCAGCGTCAGTTACTGCCCAGAGACCCGCCTTCGCCACCGGTGTTCCTCCTGATATCTGCGCATTTCACCGCTACACCAGGAATTCCAGTCTCCCCTACAGTACTCAAGTTATGCCCGTATCGCCTGCACGCCCGGAGTTAAGCCCCGGAATTTCACAGACGACGCGACAAACCACCTACGAGCTCTTTACGCCCAGTAATTCCGGACAACGCTCGCACCCTACGTATTACCGCGGCTGCTGGCACGTAGTTAGCCGGTGCTTCTTCTCCATCTACCGTCAGAAACCCTTCGTCGATGGTGAAAGGAGTTTACAACCCGAAGGCCGTCATCCCCCACGCGGCGTCGCTGCATCAGGCTTCCGCCCATTGTGCAATATTCCCCACTGCTGCCTCCCGTAGGAGTCTGGGCCGTGTCTCAGTCCCAATGTGGCCGTCCACCCTCTCAGGCCGGCTACCCGTCGCCGCCTTGGTAGGCCATTACCCCACCAACAAGCTGATAGGCCGCGGGCCCATCCCACACCGAAAAAACTTTCCACCACACCCTCACGGTGCGGTCCTATCCGGTATTAGACCCAGTTTCCCAGGCTTATCCCGAAGTGCAGGGCAGGTCACCCACGTGTTACTCACCCGTTCGCCACTCGTGTACCCCAGCAAGCTGGAGCCTTACCGTTCGACTTGCATGTGTTAAGCACGCCGCCAGCGTTCGTCCTGAGCCAGGATCAAACCCTCCATCAAAAACCCTTCAAATCAGAAGAATCAAAAAAACAATGAAAGGCCCAAAAACCTGACAAAAACAGACAAACAACCACCACACACCAAAAACAGTGCGCGGCCTGGCCGTTATCCAAAAATAAAACGTTCTCCCCTTCGAACCGACGAGGCCAAAAAAGAAGAGAACAACCATGATCTTTCCCACAAATGAAAAAACCACGCGAAAAGCACCCAAACAAAGGCGCCGCCACGCAATCCATCACCCGCAAGCACAAAAGGACCCAAAACAAACAAAGGCCCCCGGCACCCACCAGCAACACACACGC
>NZ_JASBOG010000027.1:0-8359 GCF_039907185.1 Corynebacterium sp. c8Ua_99 | reverse complement strand
GCGGCTTCCGATTCGCTGTCCGCAGTCTCAGTAGCGGTACCCGGCTGGGACTGCTCAACCGGAGCCTCTGTCTCCGTACCAGGCTGCGAAGACGGTTCTGCAGCCGCATCCTCAGTGCCCGGCTTCGGTGCTGCCGGTGCAGCTGTAGCAGTGCCCGGCTGTACCGGTGCGTCATCAGCGGTAGGTGCGGCCATAGCAAGCGGAGCGCCAAGCAAGGCCCCCGCAGCGATACCTGCAGCTAGACCGCCAACACGGATTCCAAATTTCATCTATTTTCCCCAATCCATGACAGAATGGAGCTGACCGTGTTAAGCGAAATGCTCTACACAGGTCACCTCCGTCCCCGGCTCGCAGTTGTGACTGCAATCTCGTCTGCGAACCGGGGACTTTTGTTTTGTCGTCGAATGACGACGATGTAATTAAATTTTTTTAAGGAAATACTTTTAAGGCGCTACCCTAATTGGTGGGGTGCATCACATTCATTGCTGTTATGTAACGTCGCATGCAACTCGCTGTCTCACCAGCACTTTCAGCCGGAGACGAGCCTTTCGCTGCTTTCCGTCTACGGTCTTGCGTGATTGATAGGCGCGCTTGGTGGGATCCTCGTAGACCTCACCGCCCCACACCCCGGACGTTTCCGGCAGTGCCTCCGCGAGTCCGTGACACAACTGCCGAACGGGACATTGCTCGCAAATCGCTATTGCTTGCGCATAGCGCCGTTCCACCGCTTTCCTCGGTTCTCCTGCGACCGCCGCGTCCCACAGATGCGGCGATGCATCACCGGTCGCGCACAGTCCATCAGCTAGCGCAGCATGCACCGCTCGAATGAGTCGAAGCTCTTCGAGCTCACCAGGTGTTACTCTCAAATCCATCTTCCGCCCCAGGTCTTCCAAACAGTGATTTAGCTGGTCAGATAGCCGGTCACATCTACGGCATCGAGAAATGCCCAGCGGCTGCCTTGCGCATAATCAAGACCTGCCGCTTTGGCGGCATGATGGTCGATTGCCACCTGCCCCATATCGAGATCTCGTGCCTCGACGACACGACCCGATGCCAGCAGCTTCGACCACGGTCGATGCCCCCTCTGGTCGGGAACTGACACATTCCACACAGGTGGATTATCGACTGGCAGGTCATCCCGGAAACGGGCCATGACTAGGGCAGTCAGGTGCCGCACATGACCGGGAAGCTCCCGGGAAGCCAACACGCGATGCATCTGCTCACGACTCCACCCCGCGTCCAAACGGTCACGAATGGCCGCAGCGATGCGCGGATACTCCCGCAATGGAACCGCCTGCATCTCCTCCGGCAACACATCAGCGACGAGGGCGGAATCCTCCGAAATCACATCATTGTGATTTTCATACCCAGGCATCGGCTCAGAAATGGCCGATTCTGCCCCCTCATGGACATTCTCCGGGGATTGCGGCGCTTTTTCAGGATTCACCCTCTCAGCGGATCGCTGAACGCTCTCCGAGGCACTGAGCGCCGAACGATGACGGTCGAAAGTTTCGCCGCGGCCATCGTGGACGTCGCCGGCAGGCGCGTCCACCGCCCCGGCGTGAGCGTCGGGAGCACTCCCCCGCCCCGATGAGCCGCCAGGCTCACCCGAGTGAGGCTCCGCCGAACCCTGCTCCCTCGGCTCTGCCGCAGCGTCGACCGGAGGGGAGGGAGGGGAGGGGGTGGTAGTTAACCCTTGGTAGTTATATGGGGTGTCACTGTTGACACTCTTACTTTTGCCGTTTTTGACACTCTTACTTTGTTTGGGTGTCATTTTGACACTCTTAGCCTGACCTGCGGTTTTGGTTTTGTCGGGTAAGGGTGTCATTTTGACACTCTTACCCGCTTTCTCCTGTTGAAAATGCCCGGCGAGCATGCCTGGCAGATTGATGATGTATTTGCTCGTCGTCTGTCGAGCTTGGCCGTGTTCATTGCGAACCCAGCGGCGCTGGATTTCGATAATGCCGAGTTGCTCCAGCTCCTTGAGTTGCCGTTGAACCGTTGACCGAGATTGCCCGGTCCTGCGCGCCAGATCCTGTACCGAAGGCCAGCACACCGCTCGCCCATCAGTACGTCGCTCGGTCTTGTCCGGGTCATTAAACGGATCTGCTCGGTCAGCGAGCATCGTCAGCGTGAACTTGCACGCTGGCTTGAGCACGTGAACATGCTCGACACAGATACCCATTTCTGCAAAGCCCATTACCAGTCCCACCCCTTCCCAGAGTGGATATTCGACAGGCTGAACCAATGCCCTAGACGGACTCCTGAGGTCTGTGTAAAATTAAGTCCTGTTGGTGAGACTACGGTCTTTCGAAGCGCTACTACCTTGGCAGAGGTAGTAGCGCTTTTCTTTTGCTTTGTCATTGCGCAGCATCCCCCAGAATCGCTTCAACATCCTTGCGGGGGATGCGCCATTGCCCAGAAGGCAACTGAATTGCGTTGGGAAACTGCCCCTTCGAAGCCCACGCTTGCACCGTCCGACGGGTTACCGACGGCAATAGTGCGGAAGCCTCACCGGATGAAAGCCACTCCGATTCATCCATTTTGTGCGTATCTCGTTCACTCATGAACACGAATGTAACGGCTTGCGCCTTGTACGTCAAGCGCACACATTGCGCCATATTCGCCACTCATGTACTGTTGCGCCTATGACAGCGAAATCGATTCAAAAAAGCTACACAGCCGACGAGGCAATCGGCATCACCGTCAATCAACTAATGTTTACCCATCGAGTAACAAGAAAGATGCTGGGCGACGCCCTCGGTATTTCAGGGCAGACGCTAGGGCGGAAAGTGCGCGGACAGATTTCATGGTCTCTCGCAGAAATTTTTGCGATAGCCGCCTATTTCAATATTGAAGTGACCGACCTTCTCCCCCGTCGCGTTCCCCAAATGCAAGAAACCCCCGGTTCGCTTTCGCGAACCGAGGGTTCCAACTTAGTGGCGGGGGCTGGATTCGAACCAACGACCTCTGGGTTATGAGCCCAGCGAGCTACCGAGCTGCTCCACCCCGCGTCAACTGTCCCGGCTTTTACAAGCACTCACAGCGGGTGCTGACCTCTCCGGCCAACGAGATGTAACTGTAGCACGGACCTTCCAACAAAGACCAATCCCCAGGTCATAGCCAGTTTCGCTACAACCTGGGGACTCTGCGAACCATAAGACCCTATGATTCTCGGCTAATCTCCCGTTGCAAGCCTTACTCTCTGTAAACCTTACTGGCCGTTGGCCTTCTGGTAGTCAGCGGCAGCGCGGTCGAGCTCGGCAAGTGCCTGGCCCTGGGCTGCGTAGTCACCGTTCTTCTGGGCGTCGTTAAGCTTCTTTAGCGCGTCGGAGATACGGCGAGCGGCGTCGTCACGCGCAGCGACATCAACCTTGCGCTCTTCCTTCGGTGCCTCGTCGTCGGACTCAGCGTCGGCGGCGTCCTTGTCCTTATCCGACGGCTGCTCCTCAGCCTCTTCCTCACCGCGGACCTTGGTCACGGCGGAAGCATCGATACCGACCTGACTCAGAGCCTCAGTGACCGTAGCGCCGTAGCCCACCTGACCGCGGTAAGCGACGAGAATACGCAACAGCTTCGGGAATGCGGTCTCCTGCCCCTTGCGTTGGGTGTAGACCGGTTCGACATAGAGAATCTCGCCATCGCCGACCGGCAGCGTCAGCAGGTTACCGTTGGTGACTACGTTCGTACCCTCGAGCAGGGTGCGGTCCTGGGCGACCTCATCTGCGGACATCATCGTGTCCTGCGCCTGACGTGGACCCATGGTCTGGGTGTTGGTCGGCAGAGCACGAATAGTGATTTGGCCGTAGGTCTCCGGCTCGGAGGAAGCACTCATCTGAGCGGAGAGGAACTCACGCTCCAGTCCACGGAATGCCGAGATCAGCTGGAAGCTCGGCTTGCCGCTCTCCGGATCGGAAGCGACAACATAGTACGGCGGCTGAGAGAGGTTCTTGTCTTCCGGTGCGGTCGGGTCGGACGGGACAGACCAGAAGGAGTCATTGGCGAAGAACACGCCCGGATCGCTGACGTGGTACTTCGCCATCAGCTCACGCTGAACCTTAAACAAGTCCTCCGGGTAGCGCAGGTGCTCCTGCAGCTCCTCGGAAATCTCGGACTTTGGCTTCACCACACCTGGGAAGACGCCTTCCCAGGCCTTGAGCACCGGATCTTCCTCATCGAACTCGTAGAGCTCAACGGTGCCATCGTAGGCATCGACGGTCGCCTTGACCGAGTTGCGGATGTAGCTGACCTCGCTGTTCGGCAGCGGGCGTGGAGTGCCATCCGGGTTAATGGAGTCCTGCGTGGTTTCCTGGAGGCTCATGCGCTGGGAGTACGGCATCTTGGCCAGCGTGGTGTAGCCGTCGACGATCCACTTCATACGGCCATCGACTACAGCCGGGTACGTCTTGGTGTCGGTAGTCAGCCATGGGGCGACCTTCTGAACACGGTCACGCGGATCGCGGTTGTAGATAATCTTGGAGTCCGACCCAATGCGGTCGGACAGCAGGATGTTGAGTTCCTGGTAACGGGTGGCGAAAATCATGCGGCTGGCAAGTCCGCCAACGCCAACACCGCCCTCACCGTCGTAGGTGAAGTTTCGGCCGTCAGCATCGTACTCGTAGTCCTTGCCGTCACCATTGCCACCGACAATCGCGTAGTCGGCATCGCTGTTGGCGATAACCGGACCGTAGTAGATACGCGGCTGCTTCAGGTTCAGGTTCATGCCGTTCGGGTCCTCGGACTCGAACAGGTCAGCCACGGTGTACAGCGGGTAACCACCGCGGGCGGAACCGGACTCGGAGGCAACCTCGTCAACCTTATTAGCCGGCGCAGCAACGAAACCATTGCCGTGAGTGTAGACCGTGTGACGGTTAATCCAGTCAGTCTGGTTGCCCTGCAGAGTCTGCGGGTTCAGCTCACGAGCAGCGACAATGAAGTCACGGGACTCCCCATCAATCTGGTAGCGGTCAATGGCAAGCGGATCGGAGAAACCGTAGAAGTTCTTCAGCTGACGTTGCTGAGTGAAGGTACGCGGCAGGACCTCCGGATCCAGGATTCGGATATTGGCCAATGTCGCGGCATCGCGCGAAATCGAATCCGCACCTTCCTTTGCTGCCTCCTTATCGCCTTCCTTTTCAGCCGGAACGCCCCAGTCGCGCTCGACCTTCACCTTGTCGTCGGTAAGCCCGTAGTGGTAGCGCGTCGATTCAATGTTGCGCGCAATGTATTCACGTTCCTTGGAAGCGCGGTTCGGGTTAACCGAGAACTGCTCAACTGCCATCGGCCAGGCCACGCCGATCAGCCCCGCGGAGACCAGCATCAGCACTGTGGCAAACGCCGGAATGGAGAGGTTGCGCAGGAAGATAGAAGCGAAGAATGCAGCGGCCACGACAATTGCGATGACCAGCAGCGTAATCTTTGCCGGCAGCAGCGCATTGATATCGGTGTAGGAACCACCGGTGAAGGTTTTCTGCTTGTTATTCAGCAGCTCATAGCGGTCCAGCCAGTAAGACACAGCCTTGAGCAGCATGAAAACACCGGCCCAGCACGCCAACTGCGCACGAGCCGCATTGGAAACGCGGGTCTTCTCCCCTGTAGTCGGGTTACCTGGGCGGATGCCACCAAGGAAGTAATGTGTCACCAGCGACAGCAGGAACGCAATAACTACCAGGACAACCAGCGTCGAAACGATGTACGACCACAGCGGCAACTGGAATGCATAGAAGCCCAAGTCCTTGCCGTACTGCGGGTCAGTCTCACCGAAGGACTGCCGGTTTAAGAACAGCTGCACCGTCTGCCAATTGCCCTGCCCCACAAGGCCACCGAGTACGCCGAATACAACGGGCAGCGTGGTGAACATCGACTTCGAACCAGATTCAGCCATCCGTCGGTACACTGCCTGCGGGCTGCGTGGATCCGTCAGCCCGAGGTCGACGGGACGCGAGCGCCACGCCAGCCACATAGATAGAAATGTCAGTGCACCCGTTATTAGGCCTACGGTGATAAACAGGACAATACGAGTGAGCCACGTGGTGGCGAATACCCCTCGATAGCCCACTTCACCGAACCACTGAAAGTCCGTATAAAAATTGACGGCGATGGGAATAACAAAGGTCAGCGCGGCAATCACCAACACGGTAATTGCCAGCCACCCCGGGCGGCCACCCGCCGATCGTCTCGGTCGAGTCTGGTTTAGAGACAACGTCTCTCCTGTTCAAGTTGAGCTTGACTTACCAGCGAGCTGGCAAGTCGAACGTACGCTTATCTGTCATCTACTCTAAATAAAGTTCCTAACAATTGACTAAGGATGCTGTTTAAACAGCGTTGCCAGGAAAGGGGCGTCGTCAAGCGTCATGAGCGAAAACAACGGCACACAGACTCATCTCAGCCAGCAGGCACTCAATCGCGCCGTGCGCGAGGCTGTCGAATACGTCCACGCCGAAGGTTGGGACCGTGCTCCGAGTCTCTTCGCCCTCGTCCCCACCGCCGCGCTTGCCGACGTGCTTGCCGACGAGCTGATTGACAGCGCCCCGCTGACTGTCGTTGCGCAGGAGCCTCTCCCCGAGGGAATTGAAGGTGGTAGCCCTGAGTTGGCGGACTTTATCGCTCGAACATCGTGGCCAGCAGGTGTCGTCGGTGCCGTGTTAGCGCAGGAAATTATAGTCCTTTCCCCGGAGCAGGCGGACAGTTTTGAGGGAGCATCCGTAGACGAGGTGCGGGCACAGGCGGATGGCGAGGCGGCTCGTCAGGCACGTCTTTTCAGTGGCGTTATCAGTGAGGGGCCACACCTAACGCTGATTCAGCCGCGCCCCACAGAAGCAGAACTGGATGAGCGTGGCCCCTTTGCTGAAGATGAGATTGAGCTAAAAGATGGTTCTGGGGTAGCCGATGGTGTCATCGCTGCGCTGTACTCCACGTTCGGAAGTAACTCATAACTCCACCTACCAGCGACAAGAGACAAACAAGAGGCGTTGAAAGCGCCGAATATCCTTATAACTAGCTGATTCCGGTTGACATCAGGACTAGAACCTAGTTGTATAACAAAGTGATAAAGGCGCGTCTCTAAGTTTCCGCTCAGGGTTCTGTTGGACTTGGTTCTGTTGGACTCGGATTCTTCCAGGGACGGGCGAATGTGGCGAAGAAATCGCGAGTGTAGCGCGAGTTTTTCCTTCTATTGGTTTTCAACTAAGAGGTTTTTAATTATGAAGAACAACGTTGTTCGCCGTGCAGCAGCCTCGGCAGCTGCAGCTTCTGCGCTGGCAGCCTCCCTCCTGACTGGTGGTGTTGCCAACGCTCTTCCTACTGGTAACTACGTTGCCTTCGGCGATTCCTTCGCTGCTAACCCGGGCCAGTCCGATCCGGCCGTGCCGGGCCGTGGTGGCTGCCCAATTTCGGTTTCGAACATCGGCTCTCACGTTGCTCGCGAGACTGGCCTTGAACTGCACGACTACTCCTGCAACGGCACTACCGCTTTCATGCCGACTCAGCCGCAGAAGTCCCTGATGGGACAGGTTGACAACGCTATCGCCCAGGGCTCCCTCGGCCCGGCTACCCAGCTGGTGACCATCTACGTTGGCGCCAATGACGCAATGCAGGGCGCTGTGCTGCCAATGCCGGTTCAGGATGACCTGTACACCACCAACGTTGTTGCCGCGGTGCAGAAAATCAAGGCCGCTAACCCAACTGCTCGCGTCATGCTGATTGGCTACCCAGCTTTCACCTCGAATGATCCGACTCACTACGCTTGCCCGGTCAACGCCGCAGGTTTTGCACCACACATTCCGGCTGCCGGCATGCACCAGTTTGAGATGGCTCTGCAGAACCGTCAGGAGCGCGCTGCAAATGAGTCCGGCATCGGTTTCGTCAACATGAAGAACATTGCCAACATCGATGTCGCAATGTGCGGCCCGGACGGTGAGCGTCAAGTCTCGGCAATTCTGGATACTGACGTTGCTTCCTACAACATGACCAACCACCCGACCTTCCACGGTTCGGCAGTTACTGGCACCACCATCGCCAACGTCTACAAGAGCACCTTCTAAGGTTGCCCGACGCCGCTCAGGCGTTTTGGAATGTAAAAACCCTCGGTCCCGCTTTGAAAAGTGTGGTCGAGGGTTTTGCTGTCTGTTGCCGCCGCGGGCCCAGTCTTTACACTTTCGCTTCCACCACGTCCGCCTCTGCAGTGACCTTAATGCGTTCTCTTCCCTTCAGCGCGCGGAGGGCGTAGAGAATTGTTGCTAAGTCGATAACCTCCTGCAGTAGTGCAATAATCTTCTGGTACTGCGAATCTGCCGCCGACTTGGAGGCTTGGATCCGAATTGTCTGCGTTCCATTGACGGATGATGGGAAAAGCGACTAC
>NZ_JASBOG010000026.1:0-10729 GCF_039907185.1 Corynebacterium sp. c8Ua_99 | reverse complement strand
AACGACTCCCAGCGGCTAACCGCACGAAAACATTTCCCCCTCATCAGCCAACCAAACACATAAACTGCCTGGCCACGCTGACCTCCAGATACATTACACACACCCCACCAAAGACACAAAACCCCAGGTAAAATAGCGAAAACCACCACAAGCCACCACTGGAGAATCACTCCCTACGGTTCTGAAGCATCCAGAACCGAAGACTTGCGATGGTTTTCCGCACCGCGCGTTTAACTAGCACCGTGCGCTTAGCCGTTAGCCATTGACCAGAGGCCAACAATCACTAGCTAACCCGTTCAACCGATGCGCCAAGAGAATTGAGTGTCTCTACGAAGCCCGGGTAACCACGGTCGATGTGATAGACATCGTGCACCTCAGTGACGTCACCTTCTTCAGTACACAGCCCAGCAAGCACTAGTCCCGCTCCGGCGCGAATGTCCGAAGACCACACAGGTGCGGAACTCAGCGTTTCCTTTCCGCGAATCATCACGTGGTGGCCATCGATAGTCGCGTCCGTGCCGAGGCGAATCATCTCGTCGACAAACCGGAAGCGCGACTCAAAAACGTTCTCGGTAAGCACTGACGTCCCTTCAGACACCGCGGACAGAGCAATGGCCATGGGCTGCATGTCCGTCGGAAAGCCTGGGTATGGCAGCGTTTGATAGTTCACACCCTGCGGACGCCCGTCCATACGCACGCGGAAGCCCTGCGGGTAGGTCTCGACCTGAGCGCCTGCGTTCTTCAGTTTTTCCAGAGGAAGGTGCAGGTATTTAGGGTTAATGCCAACGACCGTAATATCACCGCCGGTCATCGCTGCAGCATAAGCCCAGGTCCCTGCGATAATTCGGTCGCCGACAACCTTGTGCTCAGTCGGGTGCAGCTTCTCTACGCCCTCAACCGTGATGGTGTTAGATCCCGCACCCGAAATCTTGGCGCCCATCTCCACGAGCATCTCGCACAGGTCGACAATTTCGGGCTCACGGGCGGCGTTATCCAGCACAGTCGTACCTTCCGCTAGTACGGCCGCGGTCAGAATATTCTCGGTCGCGCCGACGGACGGGAAGTCCAGCTTGATGTTCGCCCCCTTGAGTCGCCCCGCCTCAGCCACCACGCAACCGTGGTGAATATAGGTGCGCGCGCCCAATTTCTCCAGGCCAGCCTGATGCATGTCCAGCGGGCGGGAACCAATAGCGTCACCACCGGGCAGTGCGACAATCGCGTTACGGGTACGCGCCGTCAGCGGCCCGAGCACACAGACCGAAGCGCGGAACTGGCGCACGGCATCGAAGTCGGCGTGATGCGAGAGTTCTTCGGGCACCGTGATCTCAATCCGGTCGCCATCGCGCGTAACGGAGCAGCCGAGCCCTTCGAGGACCTTTTGCATCAATGGCACGTCGTCAATTTCAGGGCAGTTCGTCAGTACTGTCGTGCCCTCGGCGAGAAGCGCCGCACCCATCAGTTTCAGAACCGAGTTCTTCGCCCCGGAAATCTGAACCTGACCATTTAGCGTCGCTCCGCCTTTAACCAGAAATCGCTCATTTCCCACTCCCCCAGCCAACCACATTTCGCAATATCGCGCTTAGGCTTGAAGCTATGAGCGTTCATCTAACTCGCATTTACACTCGCACCGGCGACGACGGCACCACTGGATTATCCGATTTCAGCCGCGTTCCCAAGGATGATTCTCGCCTTATCGCCTACGCCACGTGCGAGGAGGCCAACGCCGCACTCGGTCAGGCGCTCAGTTTCGGCACGCTTGACGACGAGGTCTCGGCTGTCATCCGCTACGTGCAGAATGACCTCTTTGATGCCGGAGCCGACCTGGCAACACCTGTTGAAGAAAACCCGAAGTACCCGCCGTTGCGTATCGAGCCGGATTACATCGAGCGACTCGAGCACTGGTGCGACCAGTTCAATGAACAACTGCCGAAACTGGATTCCTTCATCCTCCCGGGAGGCACACCAGCCGCAGCACTGCTACACACAGCTCGGGTGATTACTCGCCGAGCTGAGCGTGCAGCATGGGCTGCCTGCCGCGAATTTCCCGAAACCACCTCAGTCCTACCGGCGAAGTATCTCAATCGCCTGTCTGACCTGCTGTTTATTCTTTCGAGAGTGGCCAATGACGGAAACGACGTTAAGTGGATCCCCGGTGGTGAGCGCGAAGCCCAGCGGCAAGCAGGGGGTAAGTAGCGGGTCAGGTAGCAGAACTGACTACCCCAATACCCGCGGGTTTGGACGCAAAGGAACCGTCGTCAAGCGGTTTACGGCAGTGCGCCGATGCGACGAGCCGCGTTGACGGCCTCGTAGCGAGTGTGGGCGCCCAGCTTGCGCATCACGGAGCGGAGGTAGGACTTAACCGTCTCGGCACCGATGCCCATTTCCTCTGCGGCCTCGACGTTGGTGTGACCGAGGGCGACACAGGCGAGAACATCGAGCTCACGAGCCGACAGCTTGGTGGTCTGCTTGACGCGAACCGGGGTGACCATCTGATCGCAGAGCACCTCGAGCTCCTGGCGCAGCTTCTCGTCATCCACACGGTTAGCGAGCATGCGCAGCTTGGAGTGCGTGGAACGAACCTGCTCCCACTCAGCGCCATTCATGATGCGGCCGCCCTTACCGTTGCCAGAGCGATCCATGTTGCGGCAGGCATCGACGACAGCGAGGTCCTGCTCCAGGCAACGGGCGGTCATTGTGACCTCTTCAAGAACCTTGTCCCCCAGGCGCACCGAGGAGTGCACGCCACCGTAGAGCACGCCACGGACAAGACGCGAAACGATCACCGGCACGGCGACCAGCGAGTGCAGGCCTTCGTCACGAATCTTGTCGTCATACTCATGGGTAATAACCTTGGCGCGCAGGTAGTCACTGACACCCACCGGGCGACGCGTGGCCAACACGCGACCACCGACACCCGCACCCGATTCCACAGTCAGATTCTGCAGGGCCGGAGTACGCAGGCCAACCCAGTTGTTGATCTGCATCTTAGAGTTATCGGTGACTTCCGCATACATTGTGACCGGAATACCAGTCGCATTCTTTAGGGCGACCAAGGACGACTTAATAACCTCATTGTCGTCCAGAATGCGGTGGGGATCCATCTCGCGTCCTCCTGCGTAACGGGCAAATTGCTTCACTGGCACCCACAGAGGCACCATCAGCCTGTGACTTCGCGCCGACTTACACTCCTACGAAATGGCCAACTACCGCTCAGCGGCCACTGACCCTTTCGGGGGCTGTAAACCGTACAAAGTAGATAGTACCCTCCGAACGGGTACACCTGCATTAAGGCATCCGTCACACAATCTTAGGAAACAACTAGGTTTCTCTACAAGTACGTAAAGAAAATACCAGGATAAATCCTGTCATTAGCCCCGCCTCGGCCGAATAAATACAAGGCAGGGGGTAGCTATTTTTCCGCTAACAAACTGCGTGAATGTTAATAACAGAGGGTAATGAACGGCGTTTTACCCCCAATGCGGACATTTTCGAAAAAGACCTTCGCTTATTTTGCATCGTGCGCTATTGTCATACATGCAACAGGTTTTGTTGAGTTCCACTTTCAATGCTACGTCCTCCACGTGGTTGTCCGAAGGTGGTGCACAGCAAACGCAAGAGGGAATCCGGTGCAATTCCGGAACTGTCCCGCAGCGGTAATCTGGAACAAAATTCGCCAACGGCACTGAGGTTATTTCAACCTTGGGAAGCGGCGAAAAGTAGGAAAATTGATAATAAGGATCTGCACGTAAGCATTGAAGCTTGCGGCAGTCGTCATCCCCTTATTGTCGGTCACGCCAGAAAGTCCGAATACCTGCCTGATGCGCCGAGGGCACTGCAAAGTGTCACGGCCACGGAGATCGCCCGCGGACAGGTGTGACGTGAAATGGAAGCGAAGAAATGCGACAGCTTCGCCTATATTTCTAGGCCTATTTTCATAGGCATTACGCCCTGCCCGCGGGCGTTTTTCTCATTTTTAGCGCGGTTTAGCTGCACATATCGATGAGCTATTCACCAACCAAGCCACTCGCCTAAACATCCTCTGGATGGCACACATCTCGCCCAATCGCCTTGGAGACCACGGGCGCCCAGGGCAAAGCCAGTCGAGCATGTTCGACCAACCGTCGATCGGCCAAAATTTCTTCCTTGGCGCCGACGCGCAGTTTGCCGTCGGCAAGCACCGCTGCCCTATCGGCGAAATTCCACGCGAAGTCGATGTCGTGCGTGGCGACGACGACGGCAGTGCTCTGATCGCGCAATTGATTGAGCGTGTGTGCAAGCTTTCGGGTCGCCTGCGGATCGAGGCCGGCGGAGGGCTCGTCGAGAAGCAGCACACGCGGATGCATCGCCAGCGCACCAGCGAGAGCGACGCGCTTGCGCTGACCATAGGAAAGCTGGTGCGGAACGCGTTCGGCGAGATCGGTGATCTCGGCGGTACCTAGAGCCTGCCGGACGCGCCGTTCGACTTCCTCGTTCTTAAGCCCCAGGTTGACGGGACCGAACGAGACGTCTGCAAACACGCTAGCCGCGAAGATTTGCTCATCCGGATCCTGCGTGACCATCTGCACTGAGCGACGGACCGCATTGCGGCCGTGCCGGGAGTACGTGTAGACGGTGCCGTCAAGGCGGACCTCACCACTATTGGGCTTAGACGCTCCCGCGAGCATACGCAACAGCGTGGACTTGCCCGAACCGTTTGCCCCCAACAGCGCTAGGCGCTCGCCACCCGAAATTGCCAGATCCACGCCTTTCAGAACGTGGGTTTCGTCGTAAGCGTATGTAACTGCAGCCGCTTCGACAATGACACCGTTGGCACCATGTACGTGATCAGCGCGATTTTTCCTGCTGCTCGACATCCCTATACACCCCATTTCAGCAGCGCCCAGGCCGCAATCAACGACAAAAGTAATGCACTGGATATCACGATGAACTTCGGCTGCCTGGGCCGCGAAATCACCAGTACTTTCATTGCGCTCGGATCGGCGCGCAGCTCGATTCCCTCTTGCATCTTGCGCGCGCGGGTAAAGGCAATGACAAAGAGGCTGGCGGACTGTGCCGCTACATCTCGGATCATCGCCCGGCGCGTGGAGTGTCCCAAGCGTCGTGCTTGCGCTTCCGTCATCGAGTGTGCGGAGTGAATCAGCACGCCGGTCATCCGGTAAATCACCTCGGCGAGGTACGTCAAGTATCGCGGCAAGCCGTGCTTGTCGAGCCAGGCAATGAGCTCCGAAATCGGAGTGGTCAGCGCAAAGACCATCGTGCAGCTGATACCCGCAAACGAACGCATCACAACCTGCGCCATTCGCTGCGGGCCATCCGGCGACCACGCGAGACCGTCGGGAGTAAGCGCTACCAAAAGCGGAAACGCGCCGACGAGCACAAAAGCCGCCGGTGCCAGCACCATTGCCACATACAGCTTGCGGGGCACTCGGGCTATGTACGCAATAGACCAAGCAATGACCGCAATGACAGGCGCAAAGGGAATTGGCGGTAGCGCAACCGCCAGAATCAGCAGCCCACCGAGCAGCAGAATCTTTTCACCCACGTTGCGGCGTGCCCAAGCGCTGCGCGCCGCTGCAGCTTCTAGCGCATTCACTGCTCTTTCTCGCGCTTGTCCGAACGCGCAGCAGCCTTCCCTCGGTAGAAGCCAATAACGTAGAACAGGACGCCAGCACCGATAACGGCCTGGAGCGCGAACAGACCCGACTCGACCTCACCCGGCAGCTCGCCGACGAGTGGCTCGAACCACGGCTCGTAGTTCGGGTCGATTTCCTGAATTGTCTCCGTAGCGGTGGCATCAGTGCCGGCGAACGGCTCCTCGGCGTCGTCGTCCCCGTAGTTGAAGAACAGCGGGAACATGGCAATTACGACTACCAGGACAATGAGACCAACGCTGACCCACACGGAGTTCTTCTTCGGCTGGCTAGCTGCCTGTGCGTCGACAATCTGCGCGTTGTTTTTTGCATTCATAATCGTGCTCTCTTTCGCTTCTTTTCGCTTGACGACGGCTACTGCTTCTGGCCAGATACGGATGCAGCTGCCGCATTCTGCGAAGTGACAGATCCTGCAACAGCGTCAGCCGTGGCTTCTGCAGCTTTCGCCTCCAGCGCCGGTGCTGGCGCATCACCGAAGCGGGACAGGAAGCCGAGATCGAGGAGCTCAGAATGTGCCACGGCCAGCAGGGTGCGCATGAGAATGACGGTGACCAGAGCCTCGATGATCGCCAGCGGAATCTGCGTGATAGCGAACAGGCCGAGGAATGTAGCCAGAGCGCCGCCGACACCGCCCGGGTTTGCCGGGTGTGCAAGAGCGAGCTGCACGGAGGTCACAACATAGGTGGAGAGGTCAGCGAAGAACGCTGCCATAAACACACCTGGTAGCAGGCCTCCGCCGAGCTTTCGGGTCAATACGTAGAAGGCGTAGCCGACCCACGGGCCGACGATTGCCATGGAGAAGATGTTCGCACCGAGCGTCGTAATGCCGCCGTGAGCGAGCAAGATTGCTTGGAAGAGCAACACGATGGAGCCAAGCAGCGCCATCACCGGAGGTTTGAAGATTACAGCACCAAAACCTGTACCCGTCGGGTGCGAAGTGGAACCCGTCACGGATGGAATCTTGATTGCGGAGAGCACGAAGGTAAACGCGCCGGCAGCACCGAGCAGCATGCCGCTACCGGGATGTTCTTTCATAGTGCGCTTGACTTGAATTGCGCCGTGAATGACAAAGGGAGCGGCAGCTACGCCCCACCCAATGCAATGAGTAACTGGGAGAAATCCCTCAGCAATATGCATGATGTAAATCATCTTTCTACGGCGCTATTCACCTCGACAGCACCGCTCGACCGCCAATCCGCGGACGCGAATTGGATGATTTACAGTCGGTCTCCTGGCTGATGGGCTGAGGAAAGCTTCACACTTCTATTAATGCTTCGCCTCCTTCCCCAAAGGTTTGAGTCCCCCTGAGTGGCTTCGACGAAGCACCGCAATCGCTGAGTCCATTGTCTGCGTTTTCCGGTTATCGCATATAACCGCTGTGCAGATAAGGGCCGCAATCGCGCCCAATCACAGTGGCGAGGGCCGCTGCCTATTTACAAGGCATTCCCGTGCACTGTAAATCACGTCTCAGAATAGTGGATTCTAAGAAACTTTAATGCTCTTTACCCTCACAATGGAGGTAAGGACGAGCAAGGCAATGAGATAGCGTTAACGCGGCAAGAGCAGGAGCATTGCGACAATAGCGGTGCGACTGCGACGACGCCGGCCGCGGCGACTATGACGGTGGCGACACCGGAACTGACAGCTTCCACTTCCCTACGCAAGCCATGAAATAGACGAACTGGTCTGTACTAATTGCAGGATCAGGCGTACACTACGGCTACACGCGAAAACTCATTAGGAAGTCCTCTGTGATTTCCGGAATGGATAAGATTAATGACTATTTATAACGATGTCACTGAACTGATCGGCAACACCCCGCTGGTTAAGCTCAACCGTGTTACTGAGGGCCTGCCGGGCAACGTGATTGCCAAGCTGGAGTTTTACAACCCTGCCAACTCGGTCAAGGACCGCATCGGCAACGCAATTATCGATGCCGCCGAGCGCTCTGGCGAGCTCAAGCCGGGCGGAACCATCGTCGAGGGCACCTCAGGCAACACCGGTATCGCGCTGGCAATGGTCGGCGCAGCCCGCGGTTACAAAGTCATTCTCACTATGCCGGACACCATGAGCCAGGAGCGCCGCGTCGTTCTGCGCGCATTCGGCGCTGAGCTTGTACTCACCCCGGGCGCGGATGGCATGCGCGGTGCTGTCGATAAGGCCAACGAAATCGTGGCTAACACCGACAATGCAATCCTGGCTTCCCAGTTCGCCAACCCGGCCAACCCGGCTATCCACGAGGCAACCACTGGTGAAGAAATCTGGGAAGCTACCGACGGCAAGGTTGATTACTTCGTGGCTGGTGTCGGCACCGGCGGCACCATTACCGGTGCTGGTCGCACGCTGAAGAAGCACAACTCGGACATCCAACTGGTTGCCGTTGAGCCGAAGGCCTCCCCGCTGCTGACCGAGGGCACCGCCGGCCCGCACAAGATTCAGGGTCTGGGCGCAAACTTCGTCCCAGAGGTTCTCGATCAGGAGCTTCTCGACGAGATCATTGCGGTTACCAACGAGGACGCTATTGAGGTCTCCCGCAAGGTCGCTGCAGCCGAGGGCATCCTCGGCGGCATTTCCGCCGGTGCAAACATCAAGGCTGCTCTCGAGATTGCAGCCCGCCCGGAGTCCGAGGGCAAGAACATCGTCGTGATTGTTCCTGACTTCGGCGAGCGCTACGTCTCCTCCATCCTGTACGAGGATCTGCGCGACTAAAGCCGAGCACTATAAGCACCCGTAACCTTCTCTGCAGAGCCCGCTAGCTGGCACTTTCCGTCGGCAAGCGGGTTTTTGCATTGCCCACACCTCCGACCAGATAGAATTGACGCCCATGAGTGACTTTTTCCGAATCCTCAAAGAGGATCTGGACAATGCCCGCGCGCATGACCCAGCTGCGCGCAGTGATGTAGAAAATGCCATTGTCTACTCCGGCCTACACGCAATCTGGATTCACCGATTCTCGCACCGCCTTTGGAAACGAGGCGGGATTTTCAAGGGCATTGCACGAGTACTCGCACAGTTTTCCCGTTGGCTGACTGGTATTGAGATTCACCCGGGCGCTCAAATTGGCCGAAGGTTCTTCATCGACCACGGTATGGGCATCGTCATTGGCGAAACCGCAGAAATCGGTGACGGCTGCATGCTCTACCACGGCGTGACGCTTGGCGGCCGCTCACTGGAGAAGGTAAAACGCCACCCCACCCTGGAGGACAACGTCACCGTCGGAGCAGGTGCGAAAGTCCTTGGCCCCATCACAATTGGTGCAGGCTCATCAATCGGCGCCAACTCCGTGGTCACCCACAGCTGCCCACCCGATTCCATCGTGATAGGAATTCCGGGCCGCGTACGCCCTGCCAAGCCCGAAGAGCACAAGCCGTTGTGCGATCCGGCGGTGTACGTCCAGGGTGACGGAGACTTCATCTAGCCCCGCCCTAAAACTAGCTCTACATACAAAAGCCGGCCGGCTTCTTTGTGCGTTCTTCGCCCTTCAGCGACTAGCCAGCCAGTAGATCCTGGTATTCCGGGTTTTTCTCCACGAAGTTGGCAACAGCGGAGCAGCTGGTGCGAATCTTTCGGTTGTTCTTCCGAACATCATCCAGCGCGCCTGCGATAAGCGGCTTGGACAGGCCTTGTCCACGGAATTTGCCATCTACAACCGTGTGGTCAAAGTCCAGGGCACCTTCCACCGGGGTGTAAGCGGCAAAGCCGGCCTCTTCTCCCTCTACGGTGAGAACGTAGCGCTGACCGGCCTCATCATGCGAAATAGTGTGTGCCATTTTCGGAATCACTTCCCTCTCATGGTTGTGAAGCGTCGTCATTGCAAACGACTCTTAGGATGTAACCCAGATAACAGCTCTCGCTTCGGATTAATTCCGAATTCTGGTTAATTCTGCACTAGCGGGGGTTCGCCCGGGTGCTCGTCGGCACGCCCGACAGCGACACGGCACGGGACATCGCCCTTCGCGACCTTAGTCGCAGCCTCCCCCTCTGCCCACCCTGGGCTGACGGCCTCAGCGAGCGGGCCTGCCAGGTCCGCCATTTCGCAGTGAGACAGCCCCGGAGCCACCACACTGATGCGGTAACGCTTCCGATCCCCCGGATCCATGCCCGGGTTGGCCTCCGCCCACAAATCAGCGAGAGAGGAAGTGCGCCCCACATCGGGCATGACATCCTCGTAGACGTTGACTTCCTGATCCGGAATCAGTTCCGCGAGCACCCCACGAACCTTCTCAGCAGCCGATTGACTGCCCTCAGCATCCGTGTAGACGAAGATGCGCACGACCCACGGCAGCGTCTTATCGTCGGACAGCGTTCCTGCTGAGGCGAATTCCTTACTCATGCACAACATCCTATCCGCTAGGGTGTGTACGCGGTTTAATTTCCCCCACTTTAAGGTTTTCGCACGGCTCGATGCACTGTGCTTTACGACGATCCCCGCGACAAACACCTGGTAAAACAAAGAATCCCCAGCCCGTTTTCGGACTGGGGATTAATTGTGGCCAGAAGCGGGATCGAACCGCTGACCTTCCACTTTTCAGGCGGACGCTCTACCGACTGAGCTATCTGGCCAGACTTGAAATTAATCAAGTGGCGACCCTGACGGGACTTGAACCCGCGACCTCCGCCGTGACAGGGCGGCGCGCTAACCAACTGCGCCACAGGGCCTTAAATGCCGTGCTCAACTTTCTGGATTACCAGCGCTGTGCACGAGTTGTTACTCTACAGAACAGCGCTGAACATAAGCAAATCGCCAGTTCATGGCAGATATTTTAAGTTGAAAACTGACATCCAGCCCCGGGTCTCGGGGCAACCTAGACTGTGGCAAAAGCTCTCCCCACCAAACCCGGGTAAAGCCCCCCCCCTCTCCCCCAGTGTCACTGATGCGAGTTACTGACTACGTTTATGGCTGGCGGCGTTGGGGCGATGCGAGTTACTGACTACGTTTATGACAAAAATGGCTCGAAAAATGGCCTGAAAGTGTCATAAACTCATACAGTTTCACATTTGCAGCCCGTAGTTTTTGGCTTCTCACCAGTCACCATCTTGAGAGTCAGACACACTTTTTGTCCATTACCCACGCCGAC
>NZ_JASBOG010000025.1:0-11020 GCF_039907185.1 Corynebacterium sp. c8Ua_99 | reverse complement strand
CACAAAATTTGCCACGAAAGTGTCATAAACCTAGTCAGTAACTTGGGCACTAGCTCGGCCTCAAGCTCAGAAGGACCGGGGGATCCGGTCACACGGGTCCCGTAAACCACGCAAACTACAAAAACCACGCAAGCCCCAATAGTTTTTCCCCCGACTGGGTGCTCAGCCGAAAAGGAATGGAACCGCGAGGGCAATTTCCGCGCCTTATTAAATAGGGGCCACAAAACAGTGCCACAAGCCAAGGCCACGAAATAGAGCCACAAAACAGCGCCACAAAAATAAGGACGAAATAACTACCACGGGGCAACAGCCACAGGACAACAACCACGGGGCGGGGGAGAAATGGTCAACAAGAAACGCAAGCAACTGGTGGCGGACCAGTTTGGAATCATTAGGCCGGATGACCAGCCGGGGAATGGATACCGCGAGGTCGCAAGGCAAGCGCGGGCCGGTTATCTGGAGCGGCTTTGCCGAGGTCACTATGTAGTCGCGCATGCCTGGGAGGGGCTCCACCGCGAGAAACGCCTGGCTATTACTGCTTTGGCGGTGGTCTCCGAGACGTCGTCAGGCGTCATTTCGGGAGCTGCAGCGCTGGCCTTGCACGGTTCGTGGGTGCTGGTGCGCGATGCGAAGATTGTGGTCGTGGGCGGGAGTCAGGAGTTCCACGGCATCGACTATTGCATGCGCCTGCGCTCGGAGATCCATCTGGATCACACGCAGGGGCTCGCGGACCGGCGGGTCGCGGTGCTCGCGCGTGCGGCCTTCGATGAGTGTCGCGTCCGGTTCAGGCAGAAGGGGCCGGAGTCCGTGTCGTGGCGGGCGGCGGTGTTGGCTGTCGAAGGTGCGCTGCGGCATGGCGCCACGCGCGATCAGCTTGAGGAGCTCCCGGCGCATTATCCCAGCGTGCGGGGCCAAGAGCTGTTTCATCGTGCGCTCGCGGTCTGTCATGGTCGTTGCGAAACGCCCGGTGAGGCGCTGACTAAAGCCGCTCTTCTCGAACTCGGCCTGAAGTTCCACGAGCAAGCCGAAATCTGGACTCGCGGCACCAGCCACGATCCGCCGCACTTTCTCGCCCGCGTGGATTTTTATATCCCTGAACTGCTGCTTGTCGTGGAGTTCGACGGCCACATCAAGTATTCGGCGAGCGAGGTCGCGCCGACGCCCGCGGCTCAGTCCAAGCTGCTCACGCGGGAGACTTACCGCGAGCGTTCGCTGCGCGCAACGGGGCTGGATGTCGCGCGGGTGGTGTGGAAAGAGGTGGAATTGCACGCAGTTCGCTTATCGACGCTCCGTTCAATCCTGATCGAGCGCGAACGCGTGGTAGCCGCAGGTGGGGTGACTTTCCGTGCGGATGTGCGCAATGCCGGCCCGTTGATTGGGTAGTTGGGTAATTGGGTAGCGGGGCCGAGGGGCCGCTGGATAGTTTGCCTCAAAAAGAAAGTGACTAGGTTTATGACACTTTGAGCACAAATTTTGCCACGAAAGTGTCATAAACCTAGTCAGTAACTATGTGGAATTTAAGCCAGTGCGCGGTTGACCGCGCTGGTGACTGCCTTCAGCGATGCGTAGGTGATGGAACCAGCGATGCCGGAGCCCCAGACCTTGGTGCCGTTGACATCTGCGAGGACGTAGGCCGCAGCCTCGGCGTCGTCACCTGCGGTGCGAGCGTGCTGGACGTATTCCTGAACCTCGACGTTGATGCCGAGCTTCTCCAGGGCGTTGGCGTAAGCGGCCAGCGGGCCGTTGCCGACACCCTCGACGGTCTGCTCCTTGCCCTCGTAGACGATGTGAGCCTTGATCTTGGTGGCGTCCGACTCGTTCTGAGGGGCATCGACAGTCAGGGCAATCTGCTCGAGTGGAGCCTCGCGGTCCAGGTACTCACCTGCGAAGATGTCCCAAATCGCCTTGGAGTTGACCTCGCCGCCCTCGGCGTCGGTGACTGCCTGCACGACGGAGGAGAACTCGACCTGCATGGAGCGCGGCAGGTTCATGCCGTGGTCCGTCTTCATGATGTAGGCCACGCCGCCCTTGCCGGACTGGGAGTTCACGCGAATAACGGCCTCGTAAGAACGACCGACGTCCTTCGGGTCGATGGGCAGGTAAGGAACCTCCCAGGTCACCGCGCGCAGGTCCTCGTCGGAAAGCTCCTTGACGGCAGCGCCCGGGCGGACCTTGTCTGCCATTGCGTCGAGGCCCTTGTTCACGGCGTCCTGGTGGGAACCGGAGAAAGCGGTGAAGACCAGGTCGCCGCCGTACGGGTGGCGCTCCGGAACGCGCAGCTGGTTGCAGTACTCGACGGTGCGGCGGATCATATCGATGTCGGAAAAGTCGATTTGCGGGTCGACTCCCTGGGTCAGCATGTTCAGGCCCAGAGTGACCAGGCAGACGTTACCGGTGCGCTCGCCGTTGCCGAAGAGGCAGCCCTCGATGCGGTCAGCGCCGGCCATGTAGCCCAGCTCGGCGGTGGCAATGCCGGTGCCGCGGTCGTTGTGCGGGTGCAGCGACAGAATGATGGAGTCGCGGCGGTTGAGGTTGCGGTGCATCCACTCGATGGAGTCTGCGTAGACGTTCGGAGTGATCATCTCCACGGTCGACGGCAGGTTGATGATGATCGGGTTGTCCGGCGTCGGGTCGATGACATCCACCACGGCGTCGACGACTTCCTTGGCGTACTCAACCTCGGTGCCGGTGTAGGACTCCGGCGAGTACTCCCAGCGCCAGTTGGTGTCCGGGTAGTCCTTCGCGATGGTCTTAATCAGCTCCGCGGCGTCGGTGGCAATCTTCTTGATTGCGTCCTTGTCCTTACGGAACACAACATCGCGCTGCAGAATCGAGGTGGAGTTGTAGAAGTGAACGATGACGTTCTTGGCGCCGGCACATGCCTCGAAGGTGCGGCGAATCAGGTGCTCGCGAGCCTGAACCAGGACCTGGATGGTGACATCGTCCGGGATCATGTTCTTCTCAATAATCTCGCGCACGAAGTTGTAGTCGGTCTGGGAAGCGGACGGGAATCCGACCTCAATTTCCTTGTATCCCATCTGGACCAGCAGCTCGAACATGCGGCGCTTGCGCTCCGGGCTCATCGGATCAATCAGCGCCTGGTTGCCATCGCGCAGGTCGACGGCACACCACACCGGTGCCTTAGTAATGCGCTTGTCCGGCCAGGTGCGGTCCTTCAGCTGGAAGTCCTGAACTTCCTGGTCGTAAGGCAGGTAGCGGTTGGTTGCCATCTGGGAGTTGCGCTGCTTATTCCAAGCAGGCTGTCCTTCCGGAATCTCGCCAGCAGGAGTGGAGATTACAGAAGGAGCAGAAATAAAAGCGTCGGAAGGAGACATGTTGTGGGCCTTTCTAATTCGGACTTTTCTTTTAGGCCGGCACAACTTACCCCGCGACGGGGAGCCGGCCTTAAACCCAAGCCCCGCCGCGGCATAGAAGCAGTAGTCCGCGTTGCATGTGATGTACCTTACCCCGATGGTTATATGAATTTCATCATTCGGGGGTTTTAGTGGGGGAAATGTGCTCAGCCATCCACACGCCACCCACCCCGCCAATCGATAGTTCTAAAACTAGTACCAATGTATTTAGCGGGGTAAAGATGATAGCGTCCTTAAGGTGCAAACTAGCTGGTCTATTCTTAAGCGAGACTTGCGCCGTCTCCGCAATAGCCCAAGAGTGTGGGTAATCGTCATCGGCGTGATGATTACCCCTGCCTTGTACTCCTGGTTCAACATCCCAGGCTTCTGGGATCCGTACGAGCACACCGAGAACATTGGCGTGGCAATTGTGAATGAGGACAAGGGCGCGAGTTCCTCGGTTACCGGAAGCCTCAATATCGGTAACCAGGTGGTCAAACAACTAAAACAAAATCATGAACTGGGCTGGCAGTTCCCCGATGCAGAGAAGGCAGACCGAGACCTAAAGCGCGGCAAGGTCTATGCCGAAATCACCATTCCGCCGAATTTCTCGCAGGAAATGGTTGACCTGATTCAAGGGCAGGGGCATCCAGCAAAACTGACTTACCGCGCTAACCAGAAGATCAACGCGATCTCGCCGCACATCACGGCGCAGGGCGCGTCCGGTATTGATGGTCAGATTTCCGCTTCCTTTAATAAGGAGATTGCGAAGGCGGTCACCGAGGAGGTTAAGGAAGCTGGCGGCCTGCTGCAGGGCCGGTTCGATGCGGCTCGTCTCAATTCCGCTGACGCTTTCCAGGATGTCGCTGATGCGGTTGCCAATAGCCGCGATGAAGTCGGTGCTATCCAGGAGCAGATTGGCGATCTGCAGCCGACGATTGCGCAGATCAAGAAGACTCTCAGCAGCGTGGACACGGCCCTCGATGACGCCCAGGATGCGTTGACGCAGGTGCAGGCGATTACTGGTGAGCTCAACAATGAGGTCCTGAATTTCTCCGCGGATCTCAACGATGCCTACTTGCAGGGCAGCACCGCTCTGGTGGAGGGCACCGGTAACGCCAACGCCGCGATTGGCGCGATGACTGGCAATCTGCAGGGCGCAATTTCCCGTTCGGATTCTGCGACGGCTGCAGCGGAGGACATCGTCAACCAGGCGGATCAGGTCATTGGTGGGCTGAATTCCCTGCTGGAAGCCAACCCGCTCAACGGCCCGGATAAGCAGGCAATCCAGCGCACCATCGATGCGCTCGACGAGAGCAACGCCACCAATAAAGAGCTAGTGGAAGGCCTGAAGAACGTCTCCGGCTCGGCGCAGGGAACTCTCGACTCCCTCAACGCCACCAGCGAGGCATTGGCGCAGGCCACTAAGGACGGCAAGGCCGCCTCGGATCAGATTCGTCAGGCGTCCCAGGACGCACTCCCGCAGTTGAGCAAGGCACTTAATCAGCTCAACGCGCGCGTGGGTTCGTACGCGGCGGCGCTTGGCGCGCAAAAGGACACCGTCAAGGAAACGTCCGCGCTTCTCGACGCTACGAGTGGGCAGCTTTCTGCTGCGGATCAGGTCCTCGAGAGCTTCAAGGCCGACCTTGATGGTGTGCGCGATGGCCTGGAAACTGCGCGTCTCGATGTCCTTACCCTGGGCACCACCGAAGAGCGCGAAGCCATGAACATGGTCAACGACCTCGATCCTGAGGGTATCTCGCAGTTCCTGAGCGATCCGGCTGAGGTTAAGACCGAGGCCGTGTTCCCGGTGGATCACTACGGCTCGGGTATGGCGGCGCTGTTTACCAACCTGTCGTTGTGGATTGGTGCGTTCATCCTGATTGTGATTTTCCGCGTGGAAGTCGACGCGGAAGGTTTCAAGGAAATCACGGTGGGCCAGGCGTACATGGGCCGCACATTGCTGCTGGGCATCATCGCTACTTTCCAGGCGCTGATTGTCTCTATCGGTGACATCGTCATTGGTGTGCAGCATGTCAGCGCGGTTGCGTTCGTCCTCACCTGTGTCGTGGTGGAGTTGTGTTATCTCGCCATTATTTACAGTTTGGTGGCGGCGTTTGGCCACGTGGGACGTGGTATTGCCGTAGTGCTCGCGTTTATTCAGATTCCTGGCGCCGCCGGTCTCTATCCAATTGAGATGACCCCGGACTTCTTCCAGGCGCTGAATCCGTTCTTGCCGTTGACTTACGGCATTGATGCTCTCCGCGAGACCATTGGTGGTTTCTACTCGAATTACTACCTGAAGAACATGCTCACCTTGATGGCCATGGCAGTGGTCGCCTACGTGGTCGGTTACTGGCTGCGCCGCAGCCTGTCCTCGGTCAATGTCTTGGTTAACCACCAGCTTGAAGAGGGCGGACTGGTCAACAACGAAGAAGTCCACCTGGTCGGTAGCGGATACAAGCTCAGTGACCTCGTCTTTGCGCTGCGTAACCGCGAGGAGTACCAATCGCGAGTCGACGAGCGGATGGAGAATCTGCGTGGCAGCTACACGCTGTTCATGCGCATGGCCATTGGCATCGCCGTGGCCGCCCTGGTGGTGCTGGGTATTTTGGCCCGTAACTACCCGGATCAGAAGGCCCTGTTCTTCGGTCTGGCTTGCCTGTTTGTGCTGCTCTGCCTCGCCTACATCGCGGTGCGCGAGTACGTCAAGCAGTCTGTGATTCACGCCCAGGAGCTCAGCGAGATGTCGGAGGAGGAGCTGCGCGCCTACATGGAGCACCAAACTTCCCATCCGCATGCGTACTCGCTGGAAAATGCTGGTGATTCGTTTGAGCCACAGGCGAAGGTGTCGTCGGCAAGCGTGAAGACTTCCCCAGAAGGTGAAGCCTAATGAGAAACGTTCTTGAAATTGTGCGGAATGACTTTCGGGTGATCCGCCAGAACACGATGACCGGCATCATGGTTTTCGGTCTGGTGCTGATTCCGCTGCTGTTCACCTGCTTTAATGTGCTGGCCAGCTGGGAGCCGTTTGAGAACACCGAAAAGCTGAAGATTGCGGTCGCCAGTAATGACCGTGGTCATCGCACGGATATCGGTGCGATTGACGTCAACTTGGGCAATGAGGTGCTGTCGAAGCTGAGCCGTAACCACGAAATTGACTGGCAGATTACGGATTCTGAGGACGCCATCGACGGCACTAAGTCCGGTGACTACTACGCGGCAATCGTGCTTCCGGAGAACTTCAGTACTGAACTGATGACCTTCTACGTCCGGGGCACCAAGGCGCCGAAGCTGACGCTCTATACGAATGAGAAGAAGAACGCGCTTTCGTCAATCATTACGAGTAAGGGCGCGAGTGGCGTTATTCAGGAGATTGACAAGAACTTCACGCAGGTCGTCGCCAGTGTTGGGCTGGGCGTGATCACCTCGCTGGATGAGTATCTAAACACCTCCGACTCCAAGCAGGCACTGACGCGCGTGCAAAACCGCGTTGATGACACCGCCGCGCGGCTGCGCTCCGGTGCGCAGACTGCTCGTTCGCTGTCCACGCTGGTGGAGACCACCGTGCCGCTGGTGGAGACCGCGGATTCCATTTTGGAAAACGCTGGTGCGCGGATGGACATTCTGCGCAATGGTTCGGGTGACGGCAACGTCGCAGGCGATCTGGAAGCCGCGGTCGGCAATGTCCGCGACTCGGTTAGCACGGCGCTCGACGCAACGCAGTCGAGCTACGAAGGCGTGCGCGACCGCGTCAACGAGCTTGTCGACGGCACCCAGGCCACCAGCGGCGCGACCGCAGATACCTTTGACGCGATGGCGGCCAAATTCGGCCAGCAGGCCGATGGCCTGACTGCGATGCGCGACCGCCTGGAGGACACCGTTGGGGCAGTGGTTCCGGGTGTCGCTAAGCCGGGCTATGACCGCGCGATTTCCGATCTGAACACCTCGATTGCTCGCACCCGTGGGCTGCAGGAGAGTTTCTCCGCCGTGGCAGCGGATTTGCGTGGTGGCCGGGATACGGGATCGTCGATAAGCCAGGCGAAGGACGCTTTCACGGCTGCGATTGCCGCTGTGGAAAATGCCAAAAACTCCTACGAGCAGAACCTGCGCCCGCAGATCGACGCACTGTCGGAGCCGGTGTCGCGTCTGAGCAACGACATCGAGGTCATTGGCGAGGACATTCGCGGCATCCGCGGTACGATTTCCGGCTCGCCGGTGGATACGCTTCGTAAGACCAGCGCCGCCACGATGGGTCTGAGCACCCGCTTTGATGATCTGGCCGCTCGCTTCGACGAGATCGACAACGCGCTGGAAGAGGCGAAGGACACCGGTGACCTCTCGCGAATTGCTGAGGCCGTCGGTGATGACCCAAGTGCCCTGGCAGCGCAGTTGGCCGCGCCGGTGCAGGTCGAGGAAGACCCCGTCTTCCCAGTCCAGAGCTTCGGTGCGGGTATGGCGCCGTTCTATGCGACCCTCGCGCTGTGGATCGGTGCGCTGCTGTCGTCGGTGCTGATCCGCACCACGGTCCGTAGCCGCGACGGACAGAAGGTCGGCGATGATGAGGCCGAGAATGTGGTCAGCGATGCAGTCGATGATGCGCAGGGCGATGCAGCCAGCGATGAAATCGACGAGCCGACCAGTGACGCACAAATCAACGCTGCGCAGGCCGATGACTACACCCGCGTCGAGAAGTACTTCGGCCGGTTCGCCACCTTCGCCAGCGTGGGCCTGGTTCAGTCCACACTGATGGTGTTGGGACTCCAGGTGTACGTGGGCATCGAGCCCGCGCACCGATTCCTGATGCTGCTGGCCGGCTGGGTGATTTCGCTGGTGTTTATGATGATCGTCTTCTCGTTCGTCTTCACCTTCGACAACGCCGGCAAGGCCATCTGCGTGCTGTTGCTGGTGATGCAGGTCTCGGCCGCAGGTGGCGCGTATCCGCTGCCGCTGGTGCCACAGTGGGTCCAGAACATTAGCCCTTGGCTGCCGGGTACCTACGCGATCGATATGTTCCGCAGCTCCATCGCCGGTATCTATGAGGCAGACTACTGGAAGCTGATGTTCATGTTGGCGCTGTTCATCATCCCGTCGCTGATTCTGGCGCTGGGCCTTCAGCGCATCTTTGAAAAGGGAATCAACGAGATCAAGAACGCAATCGAGGAGACGAAGGTGATGGCGACTTCGTAAGGGGGCCTAATCCTCCGCCTCGTCATTCTCTGTCTCGTCGCTCTCGCGCTCGGCCGCCGGCTCGCCCTTGCCGTCGCGCGAGAGCTTCCGCAGCCACCAAATCAGCAGCGCAATGATCACCGCCGCTGCTGCCAGGATGGCCCACATCCACCACTGCCACTGCGAACCGCTGCCGTCGAACACGGACTCCTCGTCAGGATCCATCGGCACCTGATGCCCCGTCACCAGCAGGCGGTGCGTGTTAATGCCGTAAGGCGTGCACGTAATCAGGGTGATCAGGTCTTCTCCGGGGACGCGTCGTAAAGCATCGGTTTCATCCGGCTTTACGACGGCTACGTCGTGGACCTCATACTTCAACTTGTGACCCGCGACTGCGATGTAGAACGCGTCGCCCTTCTTGACCTTGTCGAGGTTGTCCCACAGCGTCGCATTCTGCAGACCCGTATGCGCGGACAGCGACGCGTGACGACCTTCGCCCTCGCCCACGCCGCCGACCGGGAAGTCGGTGCCGTAGAGGTGACCGACACCGCGCGAGAGCGACTTTTCCGACGTGCCATGGAAAATGGGCAGGTCAGAGTTGATGGACGGGATGACGATGCGGCCGAGCGCGTCGGTCTCGCCAAGCACGTCGAGGTAGTGGCGGTAGCGCTGGTACTCCGGGGAAGACTCGTCATCAGAGGTGGTCCAGGCATCGCCCGGATTGACCTCGCCGAGGCTGGCGTTGTACTCATGGGCCTCGTTCCAGGCGGTGTCCAAGACCTCAGGAGGAGCGGATTTCTCCAGCTTGGAGTACTCATCTGCGGCGCGGGCCTGCAGGAAGTTGTTCCACTGCGTTGCGACAACCGGGTACAGCAGCACGCCCAAACCGCCAATGATCAACAGCAGGGCGATGATGGTGTTCGAGTTGAGCTTCTTGCCCTTTTGGGGCTTTGCTTTGGTGTTGGTTGCGGCGGTTTTGGTTGCGGCGCTGGTGCTGTTTGCGCGTTCGGACTTCCGCTTAGATGTCGGTTTGGGTGCCCGCTTGGAAGTTGCCCGCTTGGAATGGGAATGACGCCCCATCGAGTCCTACCTTTGGTGACCTTGTGCATAGCGGCCACGGGTCTTTCTCACCAGGGACAGTTCCCGGGCAGGGATAGCCAGGCCGACAAATCGCTAACGACTTAATAAGTGCAAATACCAATTTATGTCATGCGGCCCGGGAGAGTTGAACTCTACTTACCGCGTGGCGGCATCGGTGGAGTCTGTGGTGGTGATTTCGGTGCTTGGGGCGTCGGTGTTTGCCGTGCTTGCGGTGCTTGGGGTGTCGGTGTTTGCGGTGCTTGGGGCGCTTGCGGCGCTTGTGGAGGTGGCCTCTGCCGGCCGAGCCGCCAGGGCAATAGTGGCAGAAATCATGGTTACCAGTGCGATAAACAGCGCTACCCATTGCACACCAACTGCCTGGAAGCGCTCACCAAGAACGATGTATCCCAAGCTGAAGGCAACGATCGGTTCCACGACGGTCATAGCTGGCAGCGAAGCCTGCAACGGCCCCGCGTTAAAAGCCGCCTGCTGCAGGCCGACGCCAATAACCGCCAGTGCCACAAGCAGCCAGAGTTCCCAGGAGAGCAGGAGCTGGACAAGTCCGTCGTTGACATAGGTATCGACCACCGACTTAGACAGCAGCGCGACGAAGCCGTACAGCCAGCCGGTTGCCGTGCCGAGCAGCAGGGCCTTCGGGTTCTGGCGCAGCACTCCGTGCTGTTTGGTGTCTGAGCCGCCACCGGCGCCGGTGCCGGTGTTGGGCCACTGAACTGCAGCGGCGTAAAGCCCGCAGGTGACCACGCCACCGACGGCAAGAGCCCATCCCCACAGGTAGGTGGGGATATCGGTGGAGCCGGCAGTCGGCTTGCCGAGCAACACCAGCGTCGCCACCGCAAAAGTAAGCGCCACGGACCAGATCATCTCTGATCGCGAAATCCGCCGACCGTTGACCTTCGCTGCCAGCGGGAGCGTGAGCATCAGCTTCATGACCAACAACGGCTGCACCAGGAGCAACGTGCCAAATGCCAACGCCGCGACTTGAAATACATACCCGGCAATTGCCAGACCCGAGCCCAGCCACCAGCGCGGCAGCTTCAGGGTCTTCGCCACTCCGCGAAGTGTGCTGGTGCCCTCTTCCAGTGTTCCGGAGAGGTTGTGGCGGATGACGGTTCCCCACGCGATGCTGAGTGCGGACAGCAGTGCCAGTATCGCAGCGAGAAGGTCATTGTTCACGTAGGGAATGCTAGGCATGCAACACTTGTCATGTCCACTTCGCAGGGGTTGAGCGGGGCAGTGGTTGGTGCCCGCAGCGCCTCGGGAATTAGCTGGTTCGGCCAAGAAGCTGACTGAGCTCGGGCCGGGGAGTTAGGGAGTGGAGCTGACTGAGCCCGGAGTTCCTGGCACAGTACCGAGAGTTACTGACTAGGTTTATGACAGTTTCGAGGCATTTTATGGCC
>NZ_JASBOG010000024.1:0-20206 GCF_039907185.1 Corynebacterium sp. c8Ua_99 | reverse complement strand
GGCAATTTTTCACGCCTGAAGTGTCATAAACGCAGTCACTTTCTTCGCCGGAAATCCTGCAAACCGCCGACGGAGGGATGGGCAGGAACCGCGAAGCGAAGCTCAGCCGGCCAACAGAGCTAGCATGCGGACTTTTACTTAACGTCCAACAGGTCGATGACGAAGACCAGGGTCTTACCAGACAGGAAGTGTCCTGCACCAGCCGGGCCGTAAGCTTTCTCCGGCGGGCAAATCAGCTCGCGACGACCGCCGACCTTCATGCCCGGAATGCCTTCCTGCCAACCGGCAATCAGGCCGTTCAGCGGGAACTCGATGGACTGGCCACGGTTCCAGGAAGAGTCGAACTCTTCACCGGTTTCGTAGTCAACACCCACGTAGTGGACCTCGACACGAGCACCCGGGGTGGCCTCCTTGCCGTCACCGACAGTGAGGTCGTTGATGACGAGTTCCGTCGGAGCCGGACCGGACTTAGCAGTGAGTTCTGGCTTGGACAAGACAATCTCCTATCACAGTTGGCTTTTTCACAGTTGGTATTCAGCCCAACGTAAATGGACCCAACTTAAATGGGGTTTCTTAGAATTCTAGGAAAAATAAAAGGCGCGTACCAACCTTTCGAAGGCTAGTACGCGCCTTTTCGCGTTTTCAACGCTGGACTTTTCTATGCTGAGTTACCTGCGAGGAACCCCCTACGCAGTAATCGCTAGAAACCTTAGCGCTGGTCGCGCGGAACGAAGTCACGCTCGGTCTCGCCGGTGTAAATCTGGCGAGGGCGGTTGATCTTCGATGCCGGGTCAGTGACCTGCTCGTTGAACTGAGCGATCCACCCCGGGAGGCGGCCGATGGCGAACAGGACGGTGAAGAAGTCCGTCGGGAAGCCCATGGCGCGGTAAATCAGACCGGTGTAGAAGTCAACGTTCGGGTAGAGCTTGCGGGAGACGAAGTAGTCATCAGCCAGTGCAATCTCTTCCAGCTTCATAGCCAGATCCAGCAGCTCGTCGCCGCCGAGGTGCTGGAGCACCTCGTGAGCGGTCTTCTTAGCGATAGCTGCACGCGGGTCGTAGGACTTGTAGACGCGGTGACCGAAGCCCATCAGGCGGACGCCCGGCTCCTTGTTCTTCACGCGGTTCATGAACTCGGTTGCGTCGCCACCGTGGTTCTGCTGGATGTCCTCAAGCATCTCCAGAACAGCCTGGTTAGCGCCACCGTGCAGCGGGCCAGACAGAGCGTTGATACCAGCAGCGATGGAGACGAACATGGAAGCGCCGGAGGAAGCGACCATGCGGACGGTGGAGGTGGAGCAGTTCTGCTCATGGTCAGCGTGCAGGATGAGCAGCTTGTCCAGAGCGTCAACCACTACCGGGTCAACCTCGTAGTCAGCGGTCGGGTAACCGAACATCATGCGCAGGAAGTTCTCGCGAGCGTTCAGGTTGTTGTCCGGGTACATGTACGGCTCACCCTTGGATGCGCGGTAAGCGTATGCAGCCAGCATCGGGACCTTAGCCATCAGGCGAACCGCAGCCAGGTTGCGCTGCTCTTCGTTCAGCGGATCCAGCTCGTCCTGGTAGTAGGAAGCCAGAATGTTGACCGAGGAAGCCAGGGTCTGCATCGGGTGTGCGCCACGCGGGAAGATGCTGAATGCGCGACGGAAGTCCTCGTCCAGCAGGGTGTGGTGACGAATGTCGTGGTTGAACTGCGCAAGCTCTTCCTCAGACGGAAGGTGGCCGTGAATCAGCAGGTAGGAAACCTCGTTGAAGGTAGCCTTCTCAGCCAGCTGCTCAATCGGGTAACCGCGGTAGCGCAGGATGCCGTTACCGCCGTCGATGTAAGTGATCTTGGACTCGGTAGAACCGGTGGCGGTGTAGCCCGGGTCGAAGGTGGTCAGTCCAGTTTCCTGGAGCATCTTGCCCAGTGCGATACCGTCGTTACCCTCGGTTGCCTTGACGATGTCCATCTCGAACTCGCCGCCCGGGTAGTGGAGTACAGCCTTGCCGTCTTTAGTAGCCACAACTTCCCTTTCACAGAAAAATTCTTCTTAACGACTCCAGAGTGCGGGGGAAGCAGGCACAGCGGAAAACAGCATGCTGCCTCCCAACTCCACGCCACCCCTTCGGGGTCGCATTGTTTTCAATGATTCAATTATGCGCGACATTTGCGTTCCATTGCATCTTGCCCAGTGAAAAAAGTTTGCTTAGTTCACATCGACCGTGTCGTAACCATAAAGAACCGACACCTGCAGTGGATTAGAACACACAATATCAAAGAGTGTGAGCAGTGCAACACCCTCTACCCCATTCGGGCAGCCTGGGCTTACCCAATCTTGACCCCTCTTCACCCCGAAATGCAAATGGAAAAACGGGTTTATTACGTTGTCACTGCTCATTTACTAATCAGGAGGTCAGGAGCACATTCAACAGCCAATGTCTTTAAAAGTTCAAAAGCCATCGAGCCGACGCCCGAAAACACATCGACTAAATCCACAATAATTCACCCCTCGCCGCCCGCCCGAGGCTCCACACCGCCAAGTTTTCAGCACCAACAAAACTGGAAAAAATTCTTCGCAAACTTTGCAAATACGCCAATCCACCCTGTTTTGTTATGCAAAGTACGGAAGCGGGGGCAATTGAACCCCACCCTTTTGCTATAAGTACCCCCGATTACCGCTAGAGTTTGAAGACAACGGCTGTATATCAAGCTTCACTTTGAATGCACTTTGAAAGGTTGCGCCTCATATGAGCGATCAATTCCCAGTCCTCCCTGAAGAGTTCCAGCCCGGCGACGGCCGCTTTGGTTGCGGTCCGTCGAAGGTTCGCCCGACACAGATTCAGGCAATCGTTGACGGCGGTACCTCTATCATGGGTACCTCCCACCGTCAGCCGGCAGTGAAGAACGTTGTTGGTGAGGTTCGCGAGGGTCTGGCTGAGCTCTTCCAGCTTCCGGACGGCTACGAGATTGTCCTGTCCCTCGGCGGCGCAACCGCTTTCTGGGATGCTGCCACCTTTGGGCTCATCGAGAAGAAGTCCGCTCACCTGACTTACGGTGAGTTCTCCTCCAAGTTTGCCAAGGCCTCCAAGATGGCTCCGTGGCTCGACGCTCCGCAGATCATCGAAGCAGAGCCGGGTTCCGCACCTGAGGTTGTCGCTGGCGAAGAGGGCGTTGACCTTATTGGTTGGGCTCACAACGAGACCTCCACCGGCACCATGGTTCCGGTCACCCGCCCGGCAGGCTCCGAGGGCCAGCTCGTGGCTATCGATGCCACCTCCGGTGCCGGCGGCCTCCCGGTCGACATGTCCCAGGCTGACGTCTACTACTTCTCCCCGCAGAAGTGCTTCGCTTCTGACGGCGGCATCTGGTTGGCTGCAATGTCCCCGGCTGCCATCGATCGTATTGAGAAGATCAATTCTTCCGACCGCTTCATCCCGGCTTTCCTGAACCTGCAGACTGCCGTTGATAACTCCCGCAAGAACCAGACCTACAACACCCCGGCCGTCGGCACTTTGCTGATGCTGGCTGATCAGGTCAAGTGGATGAACGCCAACGGCGGTCTCGACGGCATGGTTGCCCGCACCACCGAGTCCTCCTCCCACCTCTACAACTGGGCTGAGAACCGCGCGGAGGCAACTCCGTTCGTCACCGATGCTGCAAAGCGCTCGCTGGTCGTCGGCACCATCGACTTCGAGGACAACATCGACGCCGCACAGATTGCCAAGGTTCTGCGCGCCAACGGCATCCTCGACATCGAGCCGTACCGCAAGCTGGGCCGCAACCAGCTGCGCATCGGTATGTTCCCGGCCATCGACCCGGAGGACATCCGTCGTCTGACTGGCGCTATCGACTGGGTTCTGGACAACGGCTACGCTGCAAAGTAACAGCCAAATACCGGCCTCAGCCGCATAACTCCCGCGCCACGCGCAAGGGCATTGCCCCATTTGTCCGTGACGCGGGAGTTTTGTCGTTTACCATGATTAGTGAGCATTACTTATAACGTCGACCAACAAGGAGGTTCTCGCATGAGGGAGCTGAAGCCCGTTCTGGACGGCGATGTGACCGATTCACTGATTCTCGTTCCCGCCGATATCACCGAGCAGGAACGGCAGGAGGGACTTCGCTTCACGCTGCCTCTCGACGAGAACCTGCGCACTTTCCTGGTCGAGCACTTCGAGCTCGCCGATGCCGCCGGTTCCCCTGCTGCAGCTGATTCCGCATCGCTTGCCGACGGATCCAGCGCCGCCACCGCCACTGCCAGCGGTAGCTCTGGGGAGAGTGCTACCGCAGAGAGCGGTTCCACCGACGGAAGTTCCACTAGTGACAGCACAGCGGAAGCCACCACCTCAAGCGGCGACTCGGCCGAAGGCAGCGAGGCGGCCGGCAACTCCGCTACGGCAGGCGGGGCACCGAAGAAGACTCCAACGGCGCCGAAGCCTGTTCTGGAAGAGCCTCGCGTAGTTTTGTCGCCGCGCGAAATTCAGGACCGCATTCGCAGCGGTCAGACGGTGGAGGAGCTCATTGAGTACAGCGGCATGCAGCCGCGCAAGATTGAGTCCTTCGCCTACCCGGTGCTTGCAGAGCGCGCACGTATTGCGGAGCTCGGCAAGCAGTCGAAGCCACGTCGCATTGATGGCCCGGCCAAGTTGTCCCTGTGGGAGATTCTCGCCACCGCTTTTGCCGCTCGTGGCCAGGAACTCGCCGATGCCTCGTGGGATGCCTACCGCGACCCGAGTGGACAGTGGATTGTGACGGTTACTTGGAATGTCGGCCACACCACCAACGTAGCTGAGTGGAGTTACCAGGCGGAGGGACTTTCCGCGCTCACCATTGCTCGCAATGAGCTGGCAGCAGAGCTGATTGACCCCGACTTTGCCCGCCGCAACCGAGACTTGGCTCCGCAGGCCAATCGAGCTGCTGATACCGCGGATACCTCTGAGATGCCAGCCGCATGGCAGTCTTCGGCGGAGCCGCAGCGAGACCACGGGGAGCAGGATGTTCCGTCGCAAAGCGATGCCGCCGACGACGATATTGACGAGGCGGAGTTCTTGCAGCACCCGGACGCGGAGCAGCCGAAGCGCAAGAAGAAGACTGTCATGCCGTCTTGGGAGGATGTGCTTCTCGGCGTACGTCCGAACGGCCCGAAGAAGTAGGAGTTTCCCTCGACAATGAGCTCCATGACCAGTGGCAACGCTTCTGATTTCGAATTCTCCGCGATTCGCCGCGGTGTAGTCACGATTTGGTTTATCAGCACCAATGACCCTGCTGCGACCCTGGAGACAGGTGTTCAGCACGACCGCGGTTTCGGGCGTCGTTTCCTAGCTCTCTATGACTCGACACTGCCGGTAACACCGATTGGTGATTTCCCGCTCAACCGCTCGGCGGAAACCGGTGACGGTGAATACTACATCGGTGGCTTTGAGGGCGTTGCCGTACTGCAGACGGTTCTCGATGATGTCTCGCAGCTGTCCCAGCTGTCGCCTCGTCTGCGCCAGGAGATTGCCGCCACGGACGTCTACGCGAGCGTGTCGAATAAATCCACAGGCTTCGGCGCCTTTGCGCATTGGCACGATGGTGAGCTCAAGCGCGCTTTCTCCGCTACTCGCTACCGCACACTGGAAGACATCGGTCTTCCCTGCCCCGCAGAGGGCAGCTTCTGGGCAGGCAAGCACCGGCCGCTGCCCGACGCTTTCGAAGATACGGGTTCGCGTCCACGCGAGGGGGTCGGTTTGCCGTTCGTTCCGGCAGAGCTTGCCGACGCCGTCATCACCGACTGGCTCGGATTCGACCCGCATTCGCCCGCTACAGATATCCCTGTAAGTGGTTTTGCGGTCGATGGCCGTCGTGCGGCTCCCGGACCTTCGTATTCGACGTCTCGTAGTCCACGCGGGCTAACGGGTGAGCCGGGTTCGTCCGAGTCTGGCGCAGAGCTTGACCGCGCCTACGACGACTACGAAGTTCACAATGCAGAACCGAACCGAGACTTTCTGGAGGAGCTCAGTCGCTTTGGGGCTAAGGCCAAGAACTTCGCTGGCCGCACCTGGCAGCGGGCGCGAGGCAAGTTCGGGAAATAGTTTCTACCGCCCTGCACGCTGCGACTGAACGCGCAGTCGCTCGTAGAACGCGATCGCTGCGGAGGTAGCCACATTCAGGCTGTCAGTTCCCGGTGACATGGGAATGCGGGCACGCACATCGGTGGCTGCCATCGCGTGCTCGGTAAGCCCCTGCCCCTCAGCGCCAACGAGAATCGCGACCTTGTCCGTGTCCATGGCATCCCACAGGTCCACCGTGCCCGCAGGGGTCATCGACACCACGCGGAAGCCCTGCTCTTTGAGCTGGTCCAGACTTCGCTGCCAGGTGGTCGTAGTACCGGGCAGAGTCGCAAATGGGACTGTCAGCACATGCCCCATGGAAACACGCACGCTGCGGCGATACAGCGGATCGGCGCAGGCCGCGCCGAAGACGACCCCATCCACGCCCATGCCCGCCGCGTTACGGAACAGAGCTCCGATGTTCTCGTGGTCGCCGACGCCCTCCATCACGGCCAAGGTGGTGGCTCCGCTCAGAACTTGGTTCACCGATAGCTCCGGCGCGCGGTCAGCGGTAGCCAGCAGGCCGCGGTGAAGATCAAATCCGGCCGCTGCGGCCAGAACCTCGCGGTCGAGCTCAAACCAGGGCACCGTTTCCGCAATAGCGGCCTCGCTCGCGGTCAGTCCGTCGGCAAGCGATGCGAGCTTCTGGCGAGTACCAAAGACTGCGCGAAGCGGAAAGCGTGAGCGCACTAACCGCGGCACAATGAGCGTGCCTTCGGCGATGACCAACCCCTTCCCACCGGGCAGATCGGGGCGGGAATCGGACTTGTTGAGGTTGCGGATGTCATCGAGACGGCTGTCGGCGGGATCGTCGACGACAATGGGCGCAAAGCGTTCGAGGGATGTGGTGGTACTCATGGAAACTCTTTAACCGCCCAGCAGAGCGGTGAACGGATCGGCGGCGAAGTAGATGACGAACAGGCCGGAGACAATCCACATCAGCGGGTGCACGGACTTGGCACGACCCGAGAAGATAGCCATCGCAGCAAAGGTGATGAAACCGATGCCGATACCATTTGCAATCGAGTAGGTAAACGGCATGGTGACAATAGTCAAAAATGCCGGCAGTGCGATGTCGAAACGGGTGAAATCAATCTCGGTAATCTGCCCGATCATCATGGCACCGACGATGACCAGCACTGGCGCGGCAGCCTCGATGGGCACGATTTCATAGAGCGGGGTGAAAAACATCGCCGCCAGAAAGAGGATGCCGGTGACAATGTTGGCAAGGCCAGTCCGTGCACCATCGGCGATGCCCGCTGCGGAGTCCACAAAGACGGTGTTCGACGAGGAGCTGACTGCACCACCGACAATGGCACCGGTGCCTTCGACAACCAGTGCGCGCTTCATGTCCGGCAGCACACCGTCTTCATCGACAAGTGCGGCCTGCTTGCCCAGACCAGTCATCGTGCCCATGGCATCGAAGAAGTTCGCCAGGACCAAGGTAAACAGCAGCATGGTGGCGCTGAGGGCACCGACGCGGGCAAAGGAACCGAAAAGATCCACAGCTCCAACGAGGGACAAGTCCGGCATGCCGCCTACGCGGTCCGGCAGAGTCGGTACCGCGAGATTCCAACCGGTCGGCACTGGCTTGCCATCAGCGAAGGAGGGGCCCGCATCCGTCAAGGCCTCGACTGCGAGCGCAATGATGGTATTCAGCACGATGCCGATAAACAGGCCACCTGGAATATTGCGGACAACCATGATGCCGCAGATAATCAGCCCGAGGACGAACACGGCGGTTGGCCACGAGGCAATCTGACCATTGATGCCGAGCTGCACCGGAACAGTCGTGTCAGCGGCATCGGGAATACGGCGAACCAGGCCACCGTCGACCAGACCAATCATGGCAATGAATAGGCCGATACCCACACTCATCGCGGCCTTCATATCGGACGGAATCGCGTGGAAGACAGCTGTGCGGAATCCGGTCAGCGCTAGCAGCACGATAATCACGCCGTCCAGCACGACCAGCCCCATCGCTTCTTCCCAGGCCAGCCCCTCGTTAGCAACGAATGTCACGGCAACCAGGGTGTTGATGCCCAGGCCCGTCGCAATGCCGAAGGGGTACTTGGCAAAGAGACCAAAAGTAATGGTCATGACACCCGCGGCGAGCGCGGTGACAGCGGCGACCTGTGGTATCCCCAGGCTATTGCCATTGACATCCTCGATATTGCCGAGGATCAGCGGGTTGAGCAGAATGATGTAGGCCATCGCAAAGAAGGTCACTACGCCACCGCGAATCTCGGTTACGGTTGTCGAACCGCGCTCCGTGATGTGAAAATAGCGGTCCACTGCCGAAAGATGGCTCCCCTTCCGTGCAGGCTTGGAGTCCTTCGCCTCATCTGAGGATGTTGCAGAGGTGGACGTACCTTTGTCCATTTTTTATGCCTCTCTAGAGTCTCTTTACTATCCGTGTCACGTGTTTATCCGTGTCAAAGCGGAATTTTTGTGCCGAAAACCGTAACGGTGCAGTCTCTGGGGCCACGACGGCGTCGAAGCTGCACCGTCTTCGTCATCGCGTTTGCCTAGGTGGAAAGCTACAGGTGCGAATCCTGGTAGGGTTCCGCCACCGGTGCGCCCTGCCCCGTTACTTCCGGGATAGCTGAGTGAGCACCGCAGCCGTGGTCAAAGCTTACGGCCGTGGCATCGAATGTCCATTCGTTGACACACACTCCCCAGTTCTTACCGAGCGGCCCGGTGAGCGGGACCATAAAGGCGCAGGTTCGGCAACGGTGCAATGCTTCCCGAGCAAAGTCACTCTCGGGGCCGGTATCGCCCTCTTCCCAGCGCTGATCGGTATCTTCCACACCACGCGCCGACAGCGTGCGGGTCTGCAAGTCATCGCCGTCGAGTCGCTCATCTCCCACTGCAGCCGGCAACAGATCGCGCGGGCCAAGGTCGCCGGGGCGCAACCGCTCCTCGTAGGGAACCCATTCGGGCGCCTGCAGCGCGGTTTCGCCAGGGACAAGAGCCACTTCACTGACCGTCGCCTGTTGAGTGCCCGGCGCGCACGCGACCACCACATGCCACTCCCAGCCCCTGTATCCGGGCAGGTCAGCCGCAAAACGATGCACCGCAACGCCCTCGCCTACGACACTTACACCGGTGTGCGCGCCGGCAGGCCCCTCCCCGAGCTCTTCAATCGCGGTACGGGCAGTGTCGACCGCCTGGTGATTCATCACCTTCCCCCGTCGGCGGCTGTTTCGGGAACGTCGTCGATTTTCAGTCACGTTTCCTATCCTAGAGTGAAGCTATGGACAGATTCCCGTCGGGCGACGCAAAACCCGCCCGCACCTTCCACTCATCACGCTTTACGACGGCCCGAGCTGCCATCCTCTCCGTGGCAACTGCCGCCCTATTGGCCGGTTGTGCGGCTGAAACTGGTTCAGGTGGCAATCACTCAGGCGAGGCCACTACTAGTAGAGCTAGTGCCGGCTCGAACTCCGGCACCGCCCCAAGGTCGACTTCAGCATCGGTTAATCCCTCCGAACTGGTCGGTGCCGATAAGGTGCCGGGGCTCGGTGACGTTCCGACACTGAAACTGGCCATCGAGCAGTCCTATCCTGTCTCGGCTCCACCACTTCCCACGGAGAAGAACGTCGCTGCGCCTTTTGTCCAGGGCCTTGAGTTCGAACCCGATGGCTCTTTGTTGATGGGCACCGGCCTCTACGGCGAGTCCCAGATTTACCGATTACCGCAGTGGCTCGACAACTCTGCAGCCGAGCCGACCAACGTGGAAGATTTACAGCCTGAACTCTTCGGCGAGGGGATTACCCGTCATGGAGATACCGTGTGGCAGCTGACGTGGAAGGAAGGACGCGCCATTGAACGCGACGCGGCTACTCTCAAGCAGCGTCGCGAGGTTCCCTTCGACACCGAAGGCTGGGGCGCGTGCTCCTTCGAGGACACCATCGTGACCTCCGACGGCAGTGGCACCCTCACTTTCCGCGCCCCCGATGACCTCTCTTCCCTGCGCCAACTGCCCGTCACTGCGGCAGGCACGGAGACAACGTGGCTCAACGAACTCGAGTGCGTCACTGTCGACGGCGACGCAGCTCCGGACGAAGTGCCGGACGAAGCACCAGCGGACACGAGCGATTCAAACAACCAGAGCAACGCGGACGGACCAAACTCCCCTCAATCGCACCGCGAGATTTGGGCCAACGTCTGGCAGAGTCCATTCATCTACCGCATCAACCCGGAAGACGGAAAGGTCACAGGCATCGTCGATGCCACCGAACTCTTCCGCGACTTGTACGCGCAGCTCGCCCCGGCAGAGCAAAACAGTATTGATGTGCTCAACGGCATTGCACTAATGCCGGATTCTTCCTCCACCTCCCCCAATGGAACCCGTCAGTTCCTGCTTACAGGAAAGAAATGGCCCACAGCCTACCGTGTTACCGTGAGTGAATAGCAGTATCTGGCCCGAGAACGGCTAGTGTGACTGAACGTAGCTTCAATTCCGTTACGAATGTCGGGAAGTGAGAGTTGATGGGATCGAGTAGGCGCCGCTGGCAACAGAATAGTAAGGCGTTCATGGTTGTCGGCGCTATTGTCGTGGTGGGTCTTGTCGTCACCGGCATTGTCCTTGCTGTCAATAAGTGGACCAACCAGGCAATCGACGACCCTCACGCGCTGTCCATCGAAGTCATTCAGGACGGCGAAACCACAGAGGTTCTTCCCTACCGCGTCTGCGACCTCTTTGAGAAGAATGCCTGCACCACGACTGAGGCCAACGCCGCCAAGATTTCCCTGGGCGAGCAGGAGACAGCTGAGGTTAACGTCGGCTCCACTGTTGGCTCTAACTCTTGGACTCTGCAGCGCTTCTTCTCCGACGATGCGGTCAACTCCACCTCTCGCAAGGATCCGGGCGAAGCCACGACCGAGACCATCGCCGGCTCCGCAGCTGTTGCCGGCAAACGCACCCCACTCGGGGTCGTGGAGGTTTCCACCGCGCTCATCGGAAAGAACTCCGAGGGTGAAGAGACCACCTACGGTATTACTTGGTCGATCGTCAACGAACCGTCGTAAAGCACAGCAAAACGCCCGCTCACTGAGGTTATCCACCTTCGTGAGCGGGCGTTTTTCACATCTTCTACCGACTTACGAGTCCAGCTCGCGCGCGACCGCACGCAGGACTTCAGCCATCTGGTGGCCGTCCTTACGCTCCGGGTAACGCCCGTCGCGCAGGTCACGCTGCACCGTCGACTCCAGCATGGAAATCATGTCCGAAATCATGCCGTTGAGATCGCTGGGGCTGTGCTTCTTTGCTTGACGACGGGCTCCTGCGCCCCCACCTGCCCCGCCACGGCGGTGACGGGCACCGCGCGGTCCCTCGTCGAGCACCTTGATCCGGAGGGCCTGCGGGCCTGGGCGGCCGTCAGCGTAGTCGTACTCCAGGCGCTGACCAGTTACGAGTTCTTCCACGCCTTTCGGCAGCACGTTCTTGCCGATGTAGACATCTTCACCGTCCGGATTCGAAACGAAGCCAAAACCGCGATCCTTGTCGTACCACCTGACCTTACCGATGGGCACTTTCCACCTAACCTTCCCGTGCCCTGTGACTGGGGGCACTCAACCTCGTTCCCCTTGTGCAGCGGTGACTGCCCTTCGGGGTCTTCGGATCGGAGATGCAATTCTTCCGCATTTGCCACCGTCCTCGCACGCACAAATGGCCAGAGTTAGAGGCTCGCTCGGGGCGAGCTTGGCCAGACAGGACCGCGAGGATATGCCAGGCCGGGTGCTGTCTTAATGGTGTTCCTTTAATTAAGGTGCGACCAAAACAGGACGCACTCCAACCGGGAACACATTATTTATTACTGCTTACTAGTGCGAAGTGGCGGCAGCGGTAGCGGCGTGCATGTGCACGTCACCTCCGATTACCTAAAGAACTCAATTATACCCATAGATGGGGACATAAAGGGAAGACGGATCTGTGTGAAGCGAGCACTCTCGCGGATTGACGCACCGAGACGGCAACTAACTGCCAGCGTTGGTTCTTTATGGCTATCTCTTATGGCCATCCTTCTCAGTGCATGCGGCGCGCCAAAACCGGAAAAATAACAAGACGATAACGTGAGCTTTATCACATTTTGAAGTTTTAACTTACACAACACCAATAACAGTCACGTCTCTTACCTGCAGTTTCACCTACTTTTATGCATATTTCCCACCGGCGCTCAAAATTAAGAATCCGGCGATTCGCGTGACTATTTCGTTATCAACCGCTACGGTGTGCAATCGACGCGTTTAACGGACGAAGTCGCATAGATCGCCTTCATCTCACTCCAGTGCGATGACATCGGCCCGTTATCAATAACGTGAAGAACTTTCCATAAGAGTGAGATGGGGTTGCATTAGCCCCACTGGCGCCACAAAGAAAATCGACGAAAAGGAAATTTTCATATGGCTCGCCACGCAGCTAAGACCAACACCTTCGCTTCCACTTCGGCAAAGGTTGCACTGACCGGCGCAATCCTCGGTGCCGGTGCCGCTATCTTCGCACCGACCGCTTCTGCAGCTCCGGACTCCGACTGGGACCGCCTGGCACAGTGTGAGTCCGGTGGCAACTGGCACATCAACACCGGAAACGGCTACTACGGCGGTCTGCAGTTCTCCGCAAGCACCTGGAACGCTTTCGGTGGTAACGAGTTCGCTTCGACCGCTGATCAGGCTTCCCGCGAGCAGCAGATCTACGTTGCTGAGAAGGTCCTGGCTCAGCAGGGTTGGGGCGCATGGCCGGCTTGCTCCGCAAGCCTGGGTCTCTCCTCCGGCCCGACCGATCGTCCGCACCCGAGCCAGGGCTCCGCTCCTGTTCGCGCACAGGCCGCTCCGGCAGCTGCTGCTTCCGACTCCAAGACTGACCTGGTTCAGCAGTTCGCTGACCGCCTGTCCAACGTCGACAGCCTGTCCGACGCTCAGGCACTCATCGCTGAGTTCCGTGCACTGACCGGCGAGGTTGAGCTCCCGCAGGAACTGGTCGCAGCCATTCCGTTCGACCTGTCGAAGCTGCAGGGTCTGATCTAAGACTTTCGAGCTAGCCAGCTCATCACAGTAGCCCCGAGGGTAATCCCCCTTCGGGGCTACTTTTTGCCTTCCGCAGGTTGGCGGTGCCGACCCAACACGAGTTAGTGACTGCGTGAATTACTGCCTGCGTTTATGGCTGGCGACGGCGTGCCAACGCGAGTTAGTGACTGCGTTTATGACAAAAATGGCCCGAAAAATGGCTTGAAAGTGTCATAAACTTACACAGTTTCACATTTGCAGCCCGCATCCATGGGGCCATTCCGGTGGATTAACCGGAAACGGGCTTGAATAAGCCCCCGCCCACTTCAAGCCCCCACTTCAAGCGCCCCTACTCAAGCCCCCGCCCCGAGGCCACTGATGTGAAAACCCGCAGCCATGACTGAACTAGCAGTCACGGCTGCGGGCCTCCAGCAGATGTAGCTCTGCTAAGAATCTAAAAGATTACTTGTTAATCACCGTGGTCGGGTGCACGTAACCCAGAGTCTCCGGATCAACCGGGAACTCAATGTCGCCGAAAGGCGAATCTGCACCAGCGTGGTGAGCAATCAGTTCAGTAACAGCGTGCTGACCAGGCTCGAGGTCCTTCGGCCAGCCGGGATCGACATAGGATTTCTTTGCAACGTTAGCCATGCTGAGATTATCCCAAAAATTTTCTCCCCAGTCACCTTCTCCCCTCCTTAAATCTCACTAAAGTGGGGATTGTCATGACTAGCACCACCCCCTTTGCACTCTTTTCCGACTGGCTGGCAGGTCAACCAGACCAATTTGTGGGCACTATCCTCAGCAATCGCCCCGATGCGCTGTCGCCACCGCCGAAGTCTTCCCAGGTGCTAGCGGCAAGGCTCCAGCTCCGCGCTTCTGTCTCCCGCGCGCTGACCAGACTGCCCGCACTGGAGCTCGCCTGCATTGAGGCCGCCGCCGACCTCGGTGCTGACGCCGAACCCGTCACTGCGGACGCCCTCATCGACTACATTCTCGACTTACTCTCTCGAGCAGAGGTTCCCGCCAATCAACGGCCCACGGCCACGCATATTCGGACAAGCCTCGATACCCTGCGCGAATACGGACTCATCTGGGGCAACGGTCCCGGCCCCCGCGGCACCTTCACCGGCAAGTCCACCCGCAAGAAGCCTCTGCCCTGGCAGGACTACTTCTGCCTCAGCGATGAGGTCGCCACCTCGTTGCCACCTGGCTGGTATCTTCTGCCCAATCCCGATGGCCCCAGCCGCAGCCAGCTACGCACGGCACTCACCGAGGTCACAGACAGGCAGCAGCGTCTCCTGGATACCCTCGCCAACTCCGGAGGGCTCGGCGTCACAAAGGACGCTCATCCAGATGCCGACCCTTCACTGCCGGTCCCAGCGCTCATCAACGCCGGCCTGCTCGAACGCATCGACGAGGGCACCGTCCGCCTGCCCGCCACCGTTCGCGCGCTTATGCGTGGAGTCGGGCTTGCCGACGACGACGTCCCCCTGCGCCCCGAAACCCCCGCTACCCACGCGATCGCCAGCGGTAACGACCGCGCTGCCGCCACTGCCTGGGAAACTTTGCGACAGGCGACTGACCTGCTGGACTTGCTGGGAACCGACCCCGCGCCGACCTTGAAAAACGGTGTCATCGGAGTGCGGGAAACCCGCAGTCTCATCGAGGAGCTCGGCGTCGACATCTCGGAGTTGGCTCGCGGCGTGGCTAATCTCAGTGCAGCGGGCCTGGTTCATGTCGGTACTCCACATCCGCTGCCACTGCACGACAGCGGTGGTGACTATTTCGCCCCCACGCTGGCAGCCGACGGCTTCCTCGACGCCGATCTGGTTGACCGGTGGGTGAGTTTGACGGTCGGCACTCGCACTAGCGACGCAGCTCCCTGGCGGGTCGACCAGCTCAATGAGGAAGGCAAGCGCATTGCTCTACTCTCCCCACAAGCTCGGCTCTCCGGGGTACCGTCAATCCGGGAAATGGTGCTGGCCTGCTGTGCGCAGGTGGCGTCGTCGGCAAGCGACAACGACATCGTTGCTCTGACCGACCTGCGTGAATGCGCCGCCTACTACTACCCGATTACCAACGCGAGGTGCACGGACGAGGCGCTCAGTGGCGTGGTCGACGAGCTGGTCGCCCTCGGCATCGTCGTGCGGGACCCGGGCGTGGAAACGATTTCCGTCGGCCTTAGCGAGGTCGGCAAAGCCATGGTCGCGCTCATCGATTCCGGTACCGCCGAGGCCTTCGACGATCTGCGTGCCGCCTGTAACAACCTCTTGCCGCCGAACGCCTCGTACCTGATGGTTCAGGCGGACAACACCATCGTCGTACCGGGCCCCGCATCCCCGGAGATGGAACGCATGCTCAGTTCGATTGCGCAGCTGGAATCTCCCGGCCTCGCCAGCGTCTACCGCGTGACCGAAGACAGCCTTCGCGATGCCCTCGACGCCGGCATCAATGCCGCCGATATCTCGGAGTTTCTTTCGCGCTACGCCGTCGGCGAGGTGCCGCAGTCCATTACCTATTTGCTTGACGACGTCGCCCGCCGCCACGGTCGTCTCCGCGGTGGCCCCGCAGCTTCGTTTATCCGCTGTGACGATCCGGCCCTGCTGGCCTCATTCCAGAGTCACCAGGCTGGACAAAGCCTGGCGTTGCGGAAGATTGCCGAAACGGTGCTAATTAGCCAGGCCCCGCTTGCCCAGGTGATTGAGACCGCTAGAAATGCGGGCTTTTCCATCATCGCCGAAGATGCAGAGGGTTTGGTGCTGGATCTCGGTCGCGCTCCCTGCCGCATTGAGGCGCCAGCTCCGGTGCCCGCTGCGCGTACAGCGATGCCCGAACCGGAACGCATCAGCCAGGCGTTGACGGCTATTGCCGATGGCAACCGTGCTGCTGAGCACGCTGGTAGTTCCAGTGGCACTGCAGCCAGTGGCAACACTGCTGGGGTCTCTGGCTCGGCTGCGGATTCGGCGACAGGTACGGGCACGGCTGCCGGTGCCAGCGCTAGCACCGGTGGCACGAGCGACTACGCCTCCGGCACCGAAGCGTTCAAGCTTCTGCAGCGCGCGGCTCGCCATGGCGACGACCTGTATTTGAGCTACGTTGACCGCAACGGCAAACCCGGCCGCAAGCGCGTGCGCCCAGTCACCGTCTCCGGTGGGCAGGTCGATGCTATCGACCCGGCCACCAGCCAAGTGCTGCGCTTCCTGCTGCATCGCATTACCGAAGTACATCCTGTCGACTAGGCGGCGGGCGCGCGGACCGTCGTAAAGCGATGCAGAAGCGAATGTGGCGGTTCGGGATGATTCGAGCCCGTGACGCATCTTCTGCGTAATCGTGGCAGAATTGACCTTTAGCTTATTTTTGGTCGAATGTCTGCGAGGCGAGGAAATAATGGGTTTCGGTACGGGGCCGCTGATCGTCCAATCGGATAAGACGGTGCTGCTGGAGGTCGATAATCCGGAGGCGGATGCGGCACGCGCGGCGCTGGCACCGTTCGCGGAGCTCGAACGTGCTCCTGAACATGTGCACACCTACCGCATCACCCCGCTGGCGCTGTGGAATGCTCGCGCCGCCGGTCACGACGCGGAGCAGGTGGTCGATGTCCTCGAGCGCTTCTCCAAGTTCCCCGTCCCACAGCCGCTGCTTATCGACGTCGCGGAGACCATGGACCGCTATGGTCGCCTGAGCCTGACCAAGCATCCAGCTCACGGCCTTATTCTGGTCTCACACGACCCTGCGGTACTGGCCGAGGTGACCAAGCACAAAAAGATACGTCCGATGCTCGGTGAGCAAATCGATGCCGACACCTGGACCGTGCACCCCTCCGAGCGAGGCCGTATCAAACAGGAGCTGCTGAAGGTCGGCTGGCCGGCCAATGACACCGCCGGATACATCGACGGTGAGGCACACGCCATCGCTTGGCAGGATCAGGGCACCGGAGGCCACGACACCTGGGAACTGCGCGACTACCAGCGCATGGCGGCTGATTCCTTCCGCGAAGGTGGCTCCGGCGTCGTGGTGCTGCCCTGTGGCGCAGGCAAAACAATCGTCGGTGCAGCGGCCATGGTAGACGCGCAGCGCACCACTTTGATTCTGGTCACCAACACCGTCGCCGGCAGGCAGTGGCGCGACGAGCTGCTGCGACGCACCTCGCTGACCGAGGACGAAATCGGCGAGTACTCCGGCGAAAAGAAGGAAATTCGCCCCGTCACCATTGCGACCTACCAAGTGGTCACGCGCAAGACTAAGGGAGAATACCGCGCACTCGAGCTATTCGATTCCCGCGACTGGGGCCTCATCATCTACGACGAGGTCCACCTCCTGCCCGCTCCCGTGTTCCGAATGAGTGCGGATCTGCAGTCGCGCCGTCGACTGGGGCTCACCGCTACCCTGGTGCGCGAAGATGGCCGCGAGGGCGATGTCTTCAGCCTGATTGGCCCGAAGCGCTACGACGCCCCATGGAAGGACATTGAAGCCCAGGGCTGGATCGCACCGGCAGACTGCGTTGAGGTCCGCGTGACCCCGACCGAGTCCGAGCGCATGCTCTACGCCACGGCTGAGGCCTCCGACAGGTATCGTCTGGCCGCAACGACGCCGACGAAGATTCCCGTCGTCAAGCAAATCCTTGCCCGACACGAGGGCGAACCCGCTCTGGTGATTGGTGCCTACCTGGATCAGCTCGAAGAGATCGGCGAAGAGCTCGGCGTCGACGTCATCGAAGGAAAGACGTCCAACGCCAAACGCGAGGAGCTCTTTGGGAAGTTCCGGCGCGGCGAGATCAACACGCTGGTGGTCTCCAAGGTTGCGAACTTTTCCATCGACCTTCCCGAAGCCTCTGTCGCCGTGCAAATCTCCGGCACCTTCGGTTCCCGACAGGAGGAGGCACAGCGCCTGGGGCGTCTCCTGCGCCCGAAGTCCGATGGCGGTGGCGCCGTCTTTTACTCGGTGGTGACTCGCGATACGCTCGATACCGAATACGCAGCTCACCGCCAGCGTTTCCTGGCGGAACAGGGCTACGCCTACCGAATCGTCGACGCAGACGAGTACCTCGGGCCCTCCCTGCCCGGTGATTCCACCGCTAGCTCGGAATCCTAGAAAACTGGATAACTAAAGGACTGCCATGAACTTTCACTTCCCCGTCAACCGCGAGCACACCAACGCCAACAACGAGTACTACCGCGATGCCCGCCGACTGCTCATCTCCTCCGGCATTTTCTCTGCTCTGCTGCTCGTCGGCGCTGTGCTGGTTCTAGTAGTTTTCGACCGCACGCCGTTTGTTATCGGCAGCGCGGTTGTGCTTTTCGCCCTCGCGGCTCTCTACGTCGGCGTTACCTTCCAGGTGCGACGCGCAATTAAGGATCCGCAAGAGCTTTACGACGAATCCCCGCTGGTTCCGGCCATGATTGCGCGTGTGGATGAGCGGACCATGGTGCTGATGACCCTGGTGGACATGCGTAAAAACCCCTCCGATGGCGAGCCCGTCCCGGCCCTGGCTACACGTACGGTCACCACGATTTCCGGGGTTCCTCGCCGCGTGGGCGCGAAGGTGCCAGCTGTTGCTGTTGCTGGTACGCACAAGAGCCGCACCGAGTTCTACGATGAGATCACCCCAGTGCCCCTCGCGTGGTCCACTCCTGACAAGTCAGTCATTGCCCAAGCCCAGCGCAATATTCCGGTCAACGATTGGAATGTGCTCGAACGGAACATCGACCGGGTGGAAGAGGTACACGCAACGAAGCGCAACCTCCTGCCGCTGAACTAGTCGAGGGGGCTGTTAGCCCCGACCTTTTGGCACTGAGCTGTTGCCGCCCCGCCCCCGATTTCCCTTAGCAGCGCTCCCCTCCGCGGCGCTCACATGCACGGCGAGAGCGCCATTAGGAACTGAAACGGGTTGACTAGCTCTTACCCCAGGACTCTTCGTTCTGCCGGTCAATCGCTTCCTTATCGTATTCACCTGCCGGGTCCTCTGGCAGCTCACGTTCCGTGTGAGTGGCCTCTAGAATGAACCGCGCCGCGTCCGTAATCTGCTCTCGCTGAACCTTTGGAACCGCAATCTGGTGAGTCGCCAAGAATACCGCCTGAGTGGCGTCTCCACCTGCCTCCTCGACCTTCTTCAGGTACTCGGTAGCTGGCCGAACAACAGTATCGCGGGAGGCCGCCTGAACGTGGACACGCATGCTTCGCGACGGCTCATGCAATCCCGGTGACACTTCCTTTGCCGAATCATCAGAGGTGCCGAAGAATGCCTGCAACCACACCGCAGGAGCACCACGCAGGTCTAGAGCCGGGGCAACGAGCAACAGAGCAACCGGAGTGTCTTGACTAATCTGGTCTACCGCGGAAACAACGTTGTGGCCGCCTGAAGAGACACCATAAAGAACTAACGGGTTCTGATCACTGATGGGCATTGCACCCAATTTTTGAAGCTGCAACGAATCATCTGCGACAGATGCGACTACCCGCGCAATGTCATAGACGGCCTCAGATACCTTATTCTCTGGTGCGAGCCGGTAATCCACGTCCACAACAATTGCGCCCGATCGGGCTGCCAGGGCAGCCATATTTGGGCCGAAGGAATTCTCACGCAGACTGCCGTCGCCCATCCAGAAAGCGCCGCCGTGTGCGGCAACTACCACAGACCCGGTTGGATCCTGTGGGACAAAAACCCGCACCGGAACGCTAGGACTATCCCCCACCGTCGTATCCGTCACCTCTACTTTGCCGTCGGCATACGCAAGGTATGGCGAGGAATGGTTGACGGCCGCCCCCAGGACCATCATTGAACCGTGAATGATGGCGTCTGGCATACGAGCGCCGCGGTCATTGACTGAAGCACGAGCCTTCTTAATGTCTTCCTCAGAGGCACCCAAGGGGACAACCTCGCTCAAGTAGGAATAGGCCGAGACGTGTTCTTCGAGCCATTCAATAAGCTGTTGTAGCTTACCTTCTTCGGTCGTTACGGGAGTGAAGTTGTCTTGAGCCTCGTCCTCAGAAGAAGCGAGGTTAACCACATCGGAGTTAGGTGTCTGATTAGTCATAGAGACAGTCTGCCACAGAGAGCCAACGAGGATTCACCAAAAGAGGAAACCGAGGATCCGATCGACGCTTAGTTAATTCTGTTTACC
>NZ_JASBOG010000023.1:0-20780 GCF_039907185.1 Corynebacterium sp. c8Ua_99 | reverse complement strand
GGCGGCGACTACCGATGAGCCAGCTGAGGCTACGCCTCCGGCTGCCCCGACCGCCACCTCTCAGACAAACACTGAGACAGCGTCCGTGCCGACGTCGACCGACTCCACCCCGGTCGAGCAGCCTACGGTGGAGCAGGCCAATACCGCTTCCTCACAAAAGGAGACTCCGGCGACCACTCCGGCTGCGGAGAATGAACAGTCGGAACAGCCTTCTGCTACTGCGCAGGAAGCTCCAGCGGGCACCCCGGCACCCCAGGCAACTAATGAGAAGGTACGCAAGACCGATACGCTGACCGGCAAGCTCACGGTTGACGCACCTGAGCACAAGAGTGAATTCGATGCCACTGTCGATCGACAGTGGAACCTCCAGAAGGCATCGCTGACAACCACGGACAACACCATCACTGTGGATATTCCCGCTGGGCATGCTGCGGTGAGCACGCCGAAGGTAGCAGTAGAGGTGTCTACGAACGGCAATATCGTAGAGACTGGGCAGCAGGCTGTCGCTAAGCACGTCGAACGTGGCCAGGCAGCAATCGACAAGGTAACGCCGCAGCCGGTTAAGGATGCACAGGCTGCCGTGGCGAAGGCACAGCAGCAGGTCAATGACACCGTCTCGCAGGTGCGTGAAGAAGCCTTTGATGCGGCAGCTGGACAGGCTCCTGCATCTGCACAGGTAACCGTCGAGGACACGACGGTTACTGGCTCCTATGACGCAGACACCTCGGACTCGCCAGAGGTGTAATGGAAATGGGGAGCCAGAGTTGGTTTGACCAGGCCGCAGCTCGGCGGCAGGAACGCGAAGCAAAAGAGGAGGCGGCCGAAACCGTCGATTCTGCAAACGACGTCGATGCAGAAGCAACGTCTTTGCATTCTGTGCAGTCCGAATCTTCGGCGCAATCTCGCGCTCTGCCTCCCACTCCACAGAAGCCAGATCTGCGCACCCGATTGCTAGCCAAGCCGAAAACGGGCGCAGCGACCGCTGGAACGAAAAATACGTCAGCGTCATCGAAAACCGCAGTGATGTTGATGATCTGTGCGGTCATGCTCGGGATTGGATTGGTCGGAGCAGCAACCGCATTGGTGTTGATGACCAATGATGATGAGCCAGCGCCGGTGGCGGTGCCGGCGGAGACCCCAGTAGCACCACCAGCGCCGGTCGGTTACGCCGGTCAGTGTGAGGACGCATCCGGCAAGACCCCCATTGTTGGTGGCACGAAGGATCTTCGTAGCGCGGTCGTCGCATTTGAAAAGGCGTATTACGGCCAGGACACGGACGCACTGATGGAGACGGTGGCGCAGGATTCAGGGCTTGCAGAAACAGATTGGGAGACCGTGTTGCCCGAGGCAGCGCCCGAGGGCACCACATGGTGCGTGACTATTCAGCCGACAAAGCCACAGGCCAAGTCAGTTGACATTGATCTCACTGTGACCGATCCCAATGGTGAAGAAACTATGTACCGCCAGCGAGTATCCGGCAAAACTGTGCCGGGAACACAGCAATGGCGACTGACGAAAATCGAGTCCCGATAGAAACCGGGACGCTAGTAGAAAAGGCCTACATTGCTATGAAACGACGCATTCCACCGATTGTCGCAGGACTTTCGGCGACAGTGCTGGTCACCACGGCTCTGCCTCCAGTAGCGCTGGCAGACCCGGAGGTAACCGTCTCGAAAAACAACGTCGCGCAAGCGGACAAGTGCCCCGCTATGCAGCTAGTCATTATTAATTCCAGCTTCGACTCTGTGGGCGATGAGAACACCGATACCGGTTTTTTCTCCGACGTATCGACCAAGGTCATGGATGCCAATGGTGGCAAGGTTGAAGACCCGTCGGCAGGGTTCGCTGATTCGGAATCGGCTGCGACGGAACCGACAACTGGCGACTCCTCCGACAGCTTGTGGGGAAACTCGGAAGACTCCTCCGTATCTTCGGCCAGTGCTGCAGACTCGTCGAGCGATGACTTATGGGGCGACCCGTCGTCCGAGACCTCGTCACAAACCAGTGACGCCTCAGATGATGAGCCATCGAGTGAATCCAGCTCGCCCGCCGGGTTGGCCAACGAACCGGAGAGCACCGGCGAGTCGGACTCGGAGACTTCCACGCAGTCGGAAGAATCCAGCGATAGCAGTGAGTCGTCGGCCAGCTCCAGTGGCACCATGGAAAGTGTCGCCGACAACCCTCAAAAGGTCGGACGCATTTACATTAACTTCGATGAGCAGGGTGAGGGATACATCCCTGGTGTCAACGGAGAAGAAAAGAAGGAATACTCCGAGGCTGTTAGTGCCGCCGTCGATAAGGTCAACGAGACTCTCGGGGAGATTCAGTCCTCGTGCCCGGATACGCGCGTGATGTTGCTCGGTTATTCTGAGGGCGCGCAGGTTGCCAATATTGTCTCGAAGCAGATTGGCTCCGGCCAGTCGAACTTCCCATCGGACAAGGTCTCGGGCGTAGCACTTTTTTCTGACCCGTCACGTGGGGAAAGCCAGCCAATGGTCGGCAACGGAGCGCAAGCTCCGGCGGCAGCTCCTGAGACCTCGGGAGAAAACACCACCAAGCTTGCTGACACGCTGACGACCAATGACACGAATGTAGCGCCAGAGGGCGCGGGTGTAGCTACCTTAACTGACGCGGCTGGTGGCCAGGGGGCCACCGGTACGAGCGCCGATAGCGCAACTGGTACGACCTCCGGTACATCGACCGGCGGATTCGGGGCGCTTGCTGACCGTGTGATGAGCTTTTGCATTGAGGGCGATTCCACCTGCGCTATTCCGGAGGGGTCACCGCTACGCAAGATTATCGCCTCTGGCGCTCAGTCTATTGACCTCAACGATCCTCAGAAGTCGCTGATGGCTATTGCGGACACGTTGGGTCCAGCCGTTGTTCTCGGTGGCGTGGAATCGTTGGCCGATGATCTGAGCTTCGGCCCACAAGGATTCCAGTTAGCTCGGGCCGAAAACACGGACGACACGATGATTGCCAAGATTGCTGATGAGGCTGACCGCCCGCATGACATTGGTGAGATGGGTCAGCGCTTGATTCAGTCCGGTTTGAAGCTCGGTGGTATGGGGCTGGCAGCGGGAATTACCTTTGCCAAGGATGTCGTCACTCCGGCGAACTTGGCACAAATCGCTGCTGCCGGTGCCGCTGACCCATTTGCCGCGATTCCGGTGGTCGCCACCAAACTGGCGTCGGCAGCACTGAATATCGTCACTCCGGCAACGGCAACTGGCGTTGCTCTGCGTGTCTTTGACGAGATTAAGGCTGCAGGCCTGGGAGATGAGCAGATTGCTGATGTCGCTACCCAGGCTGCGACCTGGAAGTCGATGGGGGCGGGTGCCTACCAGACGACTCCGGTGACAGCGGACGGTCGCTCGGCTACCGATCTGACTGCCGACTGGGCGCGCGCCGCAGTCGGTGATGCATCGGGCACGTCGATGCCGACGTTGTCGGAGGCTGTTTCTGGCATTGGAGAAACCGCTGGCGCATTGACGGGCTTGGCTGGTGGAACTGGTGGCATTCCGGCATTCGATCCGGGCGCTATCGGTAACGCACTGCAGCTGATTGGGGGTTAATCCGTATGGGTGCCGTCGCGATTACTTCAGGTGCAGATGACTTCCGTCAAGTTTTTCTCAGAGAGGATTCCATGCTGCCCATTGACGCACAGGTCTCGGGCGATGACAACGGAGATCAGCCAGCTCCTGCTGTATGGCTCGTCGGCGCACACGGGGGAGCTGGAGTCAGCACCCTCTCTCACATTTTGGCCCCTATGGGCGATGCTGGCCAGGCGTGGCCAGCGGGGGTGGAAAACCCCTACTGCGTGCTGGTGTGCCGGTCGACGAAGGTCGGTTTGGAGCGCGCACACCAGGCCGCACTGCAGGCACGTGCGGGACAGGCAGGCGACGTGATGCTGCTCGGCATTGCGATTGTCGCCGATGCGCCAGGGAAGATGCCCAAGGCGCTTGCCCGCAAAGTCGGTGTGATTGAACAGCACTTCCGTATCTGGCGGATTCCCTACCTCGATGCTATCCGCTTGACAGATATGGACGAGTTGGCGGTGTGGGAACCGGGCTATGAGATGCCGGAACGGAAGAAACGCTCGCGCCGAAAGACACCACCGATTACTGATGTGCCTGCCGTAGAAGTCATTACCGTAGCCGAAGCTATTTTCGATTCGGCACTTGAGGCACACGAGCTGGCTGAACCAGCCACGTAAGACATAAGGAGTTTTCACCATGACCATGATTGACCACGTTGGGGCACTCTACGATGCCTCCACAGTGCTGCTGGCGCAGATGCCAGGGCAAAACCTTAGCCCGCAGGCTCCGGGCGATTTCGGCGCAAAGTTTGACCGAGGTTTGAATTTCGCTCAGTACATCGGCATTGGCGTCGCCATTATCGGTGTCATTGTCGCTGGTGCCTCAATGGCGCTATCGCGCCGCGAAGGAACCAGTGAGGAAGCCACGGGTATGGCACTTCGCATTGGCATCGGCGCCACCCTGATCGGCGGTGCCTCCAGTCTGATTGCTGCTTTCCTGTAGCCGAATGCAGGTGCTGGCAGCTGGGCCTCCGACCTCACCGTGGGATCTGCCCGCAGAAATCAAAAGTGAAGTGTGGCGCTGGCTGCAAATGACTCTCTACGTCACGTTGGCTGGTGCTGTGGTGGCGGTCATTATTTTCGGCGCGATGCTCGCGCTGGACCGTAACCGTGGCGAACCTGTCAGTGCAACGTCGCCGACGGTGCGCGCGTTTCGGATTGCACTTGGCGTGATGGTGATGACTTCCGCGTTAACGCTGGCGCAGTGGTTTACCTAATGCCACTCATTCAATCTACCCCAGGTCGGCTGGGCTGACCTGGGGGTTTCTTTACAAATACATCGAACGATGACGAACTGGGTTTTTCCCAAACCGATAAGGAAGGTACCGCCATGAAAAAGATGACTTCTCTCCTGCTTGCTGCTACTGCTGCGGCAGGCGCTCTGGTTGGCTGCTCCAATGACGAGGAGGCTACTGCCGGGCATGAGCAATGGGATACCACTGCGGCTCCGAAGAATGTGAGCTGGTCAGATGCTCAAACCCGCGGTATTAAAGTGCCGTCATCCAAGGATGACGGGCCAAAGAACACTGACCCGGTGCCGCACGGTTGGGCACCGTCTCCGCAGGGTGCGGTGATGGCCGCAATCAATGGGCAGGTTTACATGTCCACCGCAGGTGAGGAGGTCTGGCCGGAGGTTTCTCAATGGATGCTGGCTCCAGGGCAAGGCCGCGATCAGTGGGCGCAGGCCCGGTCGCTGATGGATATTGACGGCGATGTGAAGAATCCGCCACAGTTCAAGGGCTTTAAGTTCTCCGAGTTTTCCGAAAGCAAAGCCGTCGTCGTGATTGCAGCGGAGTACCCGCAGCACGGGCTCATGGGGTATCCGGTGCAGCTCGATCGCTCCAGTGGTGACTGGCGGATGGTCGTCCCGCCACAGGGGCAGGAGCCGGATTTGGTCAAGGTCAGTGACGCACAGTTCGAGAACTTCACCGCGTTCGAGGGGTAATCAGCAGTGAGTAAATCGACGAAAACACTTGCCGTCTTAGTCAGTATCACGATTGCGCTTGTGGTGATTGTTGTCGGTGGCTACATGGCTTTAACAGGAACGAATGATAGTCCGTCTGCTGAGTCGCCGGCCTCACCGTTGTCGAAGGAGAAATCTACGAAGAATAATCCCAACGACAAGCAGTTTCCCGATGGTAATACTCCGGGGGCGAGCGTAGAAGGGGATCAGCGTAGCTGGCCCGATGTGCTTGATGGTGATATTGACGCACAGTTTGCCACTCCTGGCCAGTACGCCACGGAGCCGGTATCGTCCCGTCGAGTATTTACGCCACGAAATCCGTTGGGTGATTTGCCTGCCTCCTCCGCGTTGGTAGATCAGCCGGATGCGTGTGAAAACACCGACTTAGCGGGTAAAACCCAGCTGCAATATGTCAAGGCGCGGTTCCTTGCCGTCAATACTGAGGCTGGCCCGTCTCGCATGGAGCGCGCGGTTCCACGCGGCTACGCCCATTCGCCGCAAGGTGCGGTGATGGCGGCAATCAACCAGTTGGGCTACGGCCTGCCTGCCCAGGGCGATGAGGTGGGAGAAGAAATCGATAAGGCACTGTGGGCAGATTCTGCGCAGGTCGCCCAGGAGCGCGCGGACAAAAATCTTGACACTGAGGGGCCGTCTCGATTGGCTCGGGCCTCCACGATGCCCGGGGCGACCGGCTACAAAATCATCAGTTGTGGAGGCGACCTCATGGTAGTCGACGTAGTCTACGGCGAGCCGACACCGGGACGACCGGAGACAGCCATGGCGGCGAGGATGTCGCTGCGCTGGACGAACAATGACTGGGTGGTGGATCTGTCAGGTTCGAACGATGCCGCCATTTCTCGTCCGGCCCCCGATTCGCTTGACGGGTACACATTGGTGGATTACCAGTGATGAGCTTGCGCAAATTTGGTGAAGTGCTTCTCGTTGTGGTGTTGGCGTTGCTCGCAGGAGCGGGTAATGCGGCTGCTGCTGACGATGAGAAATCAACCGGAGATGAAGCCTATGAGGAGTGCATCTCGCGTTCCTACGACGAGGCAGCTACCCGACAGCTGGTGAAAGACGGCACGGTTGATCTTGAAAAGTACGTTGAGGATGGCCAGAAGTTCAATGCTCAGGCCAACCCTGAGGTCATCGAGAAAATCAAGAAAGAACACCCCGAAGAGTACCGGCGGCTGGCTGAGCACTATGAAAAGGATCAGTCGCTGGGGTCTAAAGGCGGGCGTACGGTCAACTCAGCAGCCTGCAACATGAAGAAGCCGGTGGATACGGCGGTGAAAGCAGCCGGAGAGTATTGGGAAGATCCCGTCGGCAAATTCGTGCAGGCGCTCATTGAGGGCAACGCTGAAGTTCTTCAGCTGACTATGACGTTTTGGTTCGATTTTTCGACTGCCCAGACACGCAACGTTGACGCCAACATTCAAGGCGTGAAGAACATCGTGGCAGGGCTTGCAGCCATGGCACTGATTTGCTCGTTCATCATCGGAGGCTATCGGATTGCCGCCTCACGCCGAATGGGGTTGCAAGACGGGGTAGAAGAAACCGCTGGTGTGGTCGTCAAGTACATCGTATTTAGCTTTGGTGTTGTTGCTGCGGTTCCTGGCGCATTGATTGCCACGGATGTTCTGGCCAACAAGATTATGGAGAACTTTGGGGTCACTGACCCGAACCAGGTCGTTGATTTGGCTGCGTTAGATGAGTCCATGGGCGGACCAGTGATATTGATGATCCTCGCCATTGTCTCGCTGCTCGGTGGCCTCATGCAGATTCTTGCTCTGGTGGTTCGAACACTGATTTTGCCGATTGTTGTGGGGTTGACTCCACTGGCAGCTGCGTCGAGTTTCAGTGAAACGGGACGCAATATGTTGAACAATCTCGTTGCCTACATGATTGCAGCAGTGGCCTATAAGCCGCTGGCTGCGCTGCTGTATGCGGTGGTGATGTGGAACGCTAGCCAGCCTGCAGAGGGGGATGTGCTCACAGCCGCAGTCAACGTGTTGATGATTGCGTTGGCAGGTTTCTGTGCGCCAGCCCTGGTGCGGGTGATTGCGCCGATGACAGCGCAAGCTGGTGGCGGTGGGGCAGCACCACTGGCTCAGGCAGCCGGGGCAGGGGTGGCTGGCGCGCTCGGAGCCGGAGCAATGTTGGCTAGTGGCGGCTCCTCGGCGCTGGCAGCCTCAGCGGCCAAGGGCGCTGCTGGTGCAAGTGCGGCAGGCGGATCTCCAGCACCCAGCGCAGCCGGAGCGCCGGTCAGCTCCACGGGGCGAGCGCCCAAGGCCGGTTCGTCGGGAGGCAGTGGCGCGGCACCTGCCCGTGACACGACTCCCAGCGGTTCGACGGGAAGTTCGCGAGGAAGCAGCGTTGCCAGCGGTGGTAGCCGAAGTGCACCGATGGCTTCTGGTGGCGGCGCTTCTCCTGCCGGAAGTGGGCAATCGAGTGTCGGTGGCGGGCAGTCTACTGCTGCAGCAGCGACGTCGTCCGGGCAGCCGGGTGCGGCGGCTCGGACCCAAGCCAATCGCGGATTTGGGCAGCGGATGGGTGCATTTGCGGCAGGGACGAGTCGAGCAGCAACGCGTGCGGCGACAGTCACGGAGCGTATCGGCGCAGCAGGCCTGTCTGGCACAGCCTCGGCGATGAAAGTCGGTGCAGCCGCCGCTCGAGGGGCGGCGCAGGGCGCAAGTCATACACAGCGCGTATTGGATGACTCCATCGGGGTCAGCGGATTTGCAGGCGGGAGGCATCAGTAGTCATGGATGAACCAATTCAGTATTCACTGGGGCAACCGCCCCAGCGCACCGGCCTTGGCGGTTTTTCCCTCAAGGCAACCATCGTGGTGGCCGTGGGGTTTTTCGGATTCTTGCTGCTGCAGCTGTTGGGGCTAGGAAAACTGGGGTTTACGGTAGTCCTGCCGTTGACTGCGGTTATTGCAGTACTGATTTCAGTGCGGTGGTCGTCGCGAACAGTGGCCGAGATGGGTCAGATCCTTCGTGATGATTCGCGCCGTCGGCATAGGGGAGAGGACACCTACATTGCTGGTGGACTGTCCAGGGTGCCGGGTGGCCATTACCGACTTCCCGGCATGTTAGCGCGGACGGAATCGATGACTGGTGTGGATTCTGATGGCCGAGAGTTTGTCACAGTGCTCGATCGACCACGCCGGGAAGCAACTGTCTTTCTGGACTGTCAGCTGACGGGCCAAACGGCGATGACACAAGGTGAGCGTAATGCGATGACGGCAGAGTGGTCACGGTGGCTGGCCATGCTGAGTTTGTCTGGTGACGTGGTCTCGACAGCGGTAGTGGTGTCGACCCGTCCGGGTACTGGACAGCTGGTTGATAAGGAAGTCTCCTCGATTGTTGTGGACTCGGCAGCACCGATTGCACGTCGCGTGATGGCGGAGGCCGCAGATTATCTGGGTATTCATGTTCCGGAAGTCGAGTCGCATATTGCTATCACGGTCAAGTTTGATGGTGAAGTCATCGAGGACGAAACATTTATCGGCCAGTTGTCGACGCGTCTGCCGGGCTGGTACACGTCGCTGGGCTGGGCGGGCATTATCGCCGAGCCGATGGATGAGGACACACTAGTGTCGAGGATTCACAGCTTTTACGACCCGTCGGCGGAGTACCCGTTTGAGTCACTACGCGTCTCCGGGCAGCCGCACGGTATGAACTGGGACGATGCTGGCCCTTCGGTGGCAAAAACGCTCAAGGACCAGTACACCCATGATGGCTGGCATTCAGTGACATGGGAGATGCGGGAAGCGCCCCGATCAACGTTTGAAGACATGTTGCTCACCGGCCTGATAGCACCGCACGCGCGTATTGACCGCAAGCGTGTGTGCCTGGTGTACAGGCCTTTTGAGGCCGGTGCCGGTGCCTCGCGTGTGGAGCAGGAGCACCGAGACGCGATGGTGGCAGCGAACTCATCGAAGAAAATCACCAGTGCAAAGGCCGAGATGCGTTTGGAGCACACAGAGGCGGCCAGACGTGCGCAGGCACGAGGAGCGCAGCTTGGCCGCTATTCGCTGTTTGTGACGGCAACGACTGATCGGCAGGAGATGCTGCCGCGTATGCGCCATGACATTGAGCAGTTGGGTGCAGGCGCGTCGATTCGATTGGCCTCGATGGATCGGCAGCAGGATACCGGTTTTGCCATTACCTGTGGTGCAGGCCAGGTGCCGTGGAATAAGGAAACGACCTCGCAGATGGCTGCCGCGTAGGCGAGCCACACAACGAAACGAAGAAGGAACTGACAGCCATGTGGTGGCAAAGAAAGAAAAGCGAGTCGGGAATCATCCCGACAGCAATGCGAGGTACTCGCATGTTAGAAAGTATCGACGCAGCTGGGTTCTCATTTGCGGCGATTATCGACCGCAGCCGGGCACAGGCCTCCATGGGGTTGGTCTTTGACGAGCCGATGTTTGATACGCGGCTGTTGGTTGACGTTGAGCGCGGGCTTGGCGATGTCGACGGCTTGGTAGCGACGACGGCAGTGATGAGTGGTGGGGCATCGCCTGCACCTGCGCGTTTGTGGGCTACCTTTCGCGCGCGGTCTAAGTCCCAGCGCCGTGACGATGATGAGTTTGTTGCCGACTTGGCACGCCGGTCAACCCAGCTGTTTAACGCTGCTGCCGACGCCAATTTGGCAGCGACCCCATTGACCAGCAACCAGGTGATGGAGCTGGCAGCCTATTCGTGGTCAGACGTGCAGCAACCGGCGTGGCCACCGGTAGCGAAAAAGGTGGAAGAAACACCGGATTCGGTGGTTATCGATGGTGTGGCGCATGTGGGTTTTGCTGTTGACATTGATGTGCCGGATGTGGAGACCCAGGTCGTGGAAGCGACCAGCGCCATTCAGGTTGGGCCACGGGTGGCACTTGCGCGCCAATTTCGTCCGGGCCTTGATGGGCAGGGCAGTGGCCGACGTGTTGGGGTTTTGACCATCTCGGCAGAGGATTCGCCCGAGGCAGTGGCCGATGTCGCCGGGGTGATTATTGACGCACTCGATCCCCACGTGCAGTTGCGTGTGCATCGTCTGCGGGGTCGTACGGGCATTGCTGTCGCCACGATGTGTGGTGGCGGAGTGTTGGGCTGGCAGCACCTTGATGTTGTCAAGGCGGTGGCATAGATGGCGCAGACAACGATGAGCGATATTGACTGGCAGCACTTCCATGAGGCGGTGGAAGCCGGTGAGAAGCATGCGCCGCCGGCGTTGTCTCGACGTGGTCGGGAATACCGCAAGTGGCAAAAGACGCGGCGACGTCGCGACGCGCATTTCGAACAAATACGTAAAGCTTCCCGGGGGAGTGCGCCTGTTCATTTCGAAGAAGCCTACGGCAGCCCGCGTGCCAATGGGTTTGTTGGACATAGCGCTGGTACTGCTCGGGTGATCTCGGGGCCGCAGGAGTGGCAGACGACGACAAATCTCGGCGCGGGTTTTAATCCGAATGTCGTCGGTGCCCCGTCGCCGGTGATTGGTACGCCTCTTGGTCGTCATGTCACCACCCAGGCCGAGGTCGCTTGCGATCCGCTGGCGTGGTTTCGTGAGGGGATTATTGCTAACCCGTCGTGTTTCGTGCTGTCGCTGCCGGGTTTGGGTAAGTCCACGCTGATTCGCAAAATGTTGATGGGCGATGTTGCCCAAGGTCATATCCCTATCTGTGCAGGTGATATTAAAGGCGAGTATCGCGGTTTCGTTCACCAGGTCGGCGGCCAGGTGATCACTATTGGCCACGGTTTAGGGCATATGAATCCGCTGGATGTCGGTGCTCTCGGGCGCGTTATCCCGCAGCTCGAGGCCGCACGTGAACAGCTTCAGCAGCAAGGCCAAGAAGAGCTTATCGAGCGTGCCAAAGAGCAGGTGCATGGTCGTCAGGTCACGATGGTGGCCACGCTTGTGGGGCTGGGACGAGGTGAGAAAATTGCTGACTTTGAATCGATGTTGATTTCGGTTGCTTTGCGTGAGATTTATGAGCAGGAGGATATCGACTGGGCAAACCCACCAGAGCTGAAAGACCTCATTTCGCACCTGGAAGCAGGATCGGAACTGCTGTTGCAAAAGGGCAGGGCGCGGTCGAAAGATGAGTGGAATCAGCGCATCGACTCGTTGATCTTGTCGTTGAATTCGCTGCTCGATGGTGCGACGGGGCAGATTTTTTCTGGACAGACGACCACCCCGATTGATGTGGACTCCACAGCGGTATGCATTGATGTCTCTGCTATCGACCGTGGTGATGGTGCCATGAAAGCTGCGGTGATGATGGCCTGCTGGTCGTCAGCATTCGGCGCGATCGAGGCCGCGCACATGCTCGCGGATGCAGGCCTGGGGCCACAGAAATATTTCTCTGTCACGCTCGATGAGATGTGGCAGGTGTTGTCGTCGGCTCCGGGCATGGTCGCACAAGTCGATGGATTGACTCGACTTAACCGCACCGACGCGACGGTACTGAACATGATTACCCATACTTTCAAAGACCTCGAAGCGCTACCGACCGAAGAAGATCGCAAGACCGCGATGGGGTTTATCGAACGTGCTGGCATGGTCATTTGCGGTGGTCTGCCGAATAGCGAGTTGGATATTTTATCCTCTCGCCTGCAGTTCTCTCCGGCGGAGGCGCAGATGATTACCTCGTGGTCGAAAGGCGCGCCACCAAAGCGGTCACGCACACGCGGTTCACGTGCTACTCCGCCAGGCCGTGGCCGGTTCATGATTAAGCCGTCGAAAGACGGCTCTCCGGGGATTCCAGTGCAGACGATTCTTTTCCCAGCGGAGCGCGAGCTGCGCTTGCATGACACCAACGTTCGTTTCGATGAGTTCTTCCAGGCAGGTGATTTGGCATGAGTCGAGGATGGGTGTATCCCGAGCAGGTCAAGCGGAGGGTTATCGATGAGTTCGACCGGACGTGGCGTACTTATCCGTCTCCGTCAGCGGCAGCAAATGCGGTTGGTAAGAATCATGGCGTATCTAAGACGACCGTGTATTCCTGGGTCGCTGACGCAGGGCGGTGGCCGGTAACGCGTGCGTCGCGGGTACTGGATTTGGAGGCGGAAAACGCGAGGTTGCGTGAAGAGCTCCGTCGGTGTCGGCAGAGCCACGATGCTGAGTCGCACAATGATGAGGAGTAGTAGATGCGAACCACTGTTGCCTTCGTCGTGTCGTTGATTTTGTTTATCGTCGTGTTTGTCACCGTGTTGGGAAACGATGATGCCGACGAAAGGTGCAGCCCACAAAGTGGAGCTGGAACGTCGTCAGCAGACGGCGGTGTTCCGGACGGAGCGTATTCGCTACCGGAGAAAAATGCACTCGATCACATCACCTCGGGCTGGCGTACGCCGGAGCGCCCGTCACACGCTGGGCTAGACATAGCCCAGGGCCACGGCACTCCTTTGTATGCCTACGCTGATGGGGTCGTGGCCAAAGCTGGTTCCGCTACCGGATTCGGTGATTGGGTTGTCATTGACCATCAGATTGACGGCAAGTTGTACTCGACGGTCTATGGGCACGTGTTCCCGGAGGGCATTCACGTCAAGACTGGGGATACGGTCAAGGCCGGGCAGCATATCGCCGATGAAGGCTACAACGGTGAGGTATCACCTCCTGGCCCGCAGGGATCGCACCTTCACTTTGAGGTGTGGGAAGGAGGCCGCGACGGTGGCCACGACATTGATCCGATGCCGTGGCTGAAAAAGGCCGTTGAGCCGGGGTCAGCGGGAAAATCTACCTCGACGGACGGAGCCGACGTGTTCCTCGTCGGTGACTCGCTGAGTGTCGGTGCGAAAGCACAGTTGGAAAAGGCTCTGCCTGGCGCTGACATCGATGCTAAGGGAGGCCGCCAGTACAGCGAGGGTTTGAAGATTCTGCAGCAGAAAAAACCTAAGGTGAAAACCGTTGTCATGGCGTTGGGTACGAACGGCCCGTTTAGCCAGAAAGATATTGACGACACCCTTGAGGCGGCTGGTGACGCGCGGGTGGTGCTCACAACGGTGGCAGGCCCAAAGGTGTCGGCTGCCTCATCGGTTAATCCTCTCGTTGAGGCGAACGCTGACAAGGTGACAGTCGCAGATTGGGCAGCACTGGTCGCACAGCACCCGGATTATGTCGGTGGGGATGGAATTCACCACAGTGAGGCAGGCAAGGCAGCCTTTGCCAGCCTGCTCGCTGATGCTGTGGGGAAGAAACCAAGTGGTAAGAAATCCCCACGACGCAAGGGGCCAGGTTCAACCGCTGGCGGTGGCGAGGTGCCAGATTCACCTGTTATTCAGTCCAAAGAACACCTACAAATCGACACGATTCGCCTGGCCAGGTCGGTCGCGCAACGGTTCCCACAAATTGAAACTATTGGTGGGTGGCGTCCGTATGACCCGTATCCCGATCACCCGTCGGGTCGGGCAGCCGACATTATGATTCCCAATTGGGATACCGAGGAGGGAAAGCAGCTCGGCGACGATATCTTGGAGTACCTCTACGGCAACCGCGAGTATTTCCAGGTCGATTACTTCATCTGGCGACAGAAGTACATCCCCGCTGAAGGGGAAGGCAACATTATGGAAGACCGCGGATCGCCAACACAAAATCACTATGACCATATTCATGTCACCACAATCGGGCACGGGTACCCGCAGCCGGGACAAAAATACGGTGAAGCGCCTGAGGGCGGCTCAGAGGTGCCGGGTAGCCCCTCTGGAGTCGCTGGTGAGGATTGCGACCCGATAGCTGGCGTTGACGTTGGGCTTAATGATGGGGAAGTTCCCGAGGAGTTCCGTAAGTGGATTCGGCTTGCTGGGCAGCTGTGCGAAGAGGCCCCTGCACCGCTGATTGCTGGATTGATTTATCAGGAGTCGCAGTTTTCGACGACTGCGGTCAGTTCCGCTGGTGCGGTTGGCCCGGCACAGTTTATGCCGGCAACGTGGCAGGGAGGCGGTGCGAAAGTCGATGAGAATGGAGAGATCGCAGGGCCGCCAGGGTCTGGTAGCCCGAACTCGATACCGGATTCCGTCATGGCAGCGGGACGGTACCTTTGCTCAGCAGCCAAGCAGGTCAAAGAATGGAAAGCGGCTGGAAAAGTCAGTGGTGACGATACCGAGCTGATGCTGGCTTCCTATAACGCCGGTGGGGGAAATGTGCTCAACTACGGCGGCGTCCCGCCATTTGCCGAGACGCAACAGTACGTCAAGGTCATCCCCGAACACGCGAAGCGTTTTGAAGAGAAAGCGAAGTAGAAGACATGAGTAAATGGTTGACTCGGAGCTGGAAGATGGTGGCGGCTGTTGGAGCTGCCGCGGTAGTTGCCGTGGTTTCCGTTGTTATTGGGCTAGCGTTGTTTGGGTCCACGCCTGGCGGCGCGGACCCGGACGTTGATGTGAGAGATCCCCTCAGTGAGGACGCAGGAGTCGCAGCAGCGAGCACCGTCGCAGCCGTGAACTCGTATGTTCCGGGTGAGGATTCCTCGCCCGGGGATGCAGCAACACGCGTCATTGAACGCCTGTCAGGAAAGTACTTGATGCTGGCTCGAGACCCTGCTGGTGCGCCGAAGCCTGATCAGTGGGATGCGTGGGCACGAAGTGGTGACCGGGTCCATGCGGTAGCGGAACCGACGCGTGAGTTCCGTGAACCGGCTGAGGAGGCAACCAGCGCCACGGTGCCGCTAAAGCTGCGGGTGTTTGTGTGGCACGCCGATGGTGAGCGGACTCCGTTGTCGGCCTCGGAGGTTCGAGCGTCGATGGTGCGTGAAGCAGGAATGTGGAAACTCTCTGATGTTGAATACGTCAGGAGCCTGCCATGATCGCCGCCTTAGATCGTCAGCGCGCAGGCTCGGTGGCCACGGCCACGGTTGGGGCCGTGGCCCTGGTGGCGCTGCTGCCGGATTTGGTGCGACCGGCATCGAACGCGCTGATTTCCGCTATGCCACGATTCCATGTGGCGCTAGCGACGTTTGCTGCGATTTGTGTCCAGGCACTGCCGCTCGTTTTGCTTGGGGCAGTGGTCTCGGCAAGCCTTGCCCAGGTGATGACTCCTGCCCGTTGGGGGCGGGTCATCCCTGGCAATCGGTTCGGGGCAACGCTAGTTGGGGCGGTGGCAGGAATCGTCGTTCCGACGTGTGAGTGTTCGTCGGTTGCGGTTGCGCGGCGAATGATGGGATCCGGGGTGCGCCCGGAAGCTGCATTGACGTTTATGGTGGCCGCCCCGTCGCTGAATCCCATTGTTTTTGTGGCGACCTGGATTGCGTTCGGTGGGGCGCAGATGGCAGTTGCTCGGTGGGCAGCGGCTCTGGTTGCGGTCATTGCCGTCGGGTTGGCCGTGTCGGCGGCCTCTGGGCGCATTCACCAGGAAGTCGTGGCCCGTCTGGACCGTTATGACCACGAGCATGAAGATGACCATGGGCATGGGTGCTCGTGCCATAGGCCTGTGGAGGAGTCGCGAGGCAAACAGTGGCTGGCTATGGTGCGCCACGATGCAGTCGGGGCAGCGACCTTCCTGGTCATCGGTGGTGCCATTGCTGCGTCAGTATCTGCTTTGCTTCCAGCTTCTGCTGTGGCGACGATTAGCGACAATGTGTGGGTTTCGGTGGCACTGATGGCCACGATTGCGGTGGTGGCGTCGCTGTGCTCGCTGGGTGATGCGTTCGTTGCCGCATCGTTCGTCGGTCTGCCTGCCCCGGCACTGTTGGCCTTTCTTATCGTCGGCCCGATTATCGATTTAAAGCTGGCCGCGATGATGGAGGGCATGCTGGGGCATCGTGCGACAAAGGTGGTTGCGGCCACCGGAATCGTCGCGGGTATGGCCTGCGCGATTGTCGCGGGCACCGTACTGGGGTGGTCGCTATGAGCCGGTGGCTAACAGGCACTTTGATGCTCGCTTTTGGCCTAGGGCTTCTGCGCGTCGGTATCGACGGGTCTTATTCGGCGTGGGTGACAATGCACCCGGCGGTAGTGATCACCGTCGGCGTGGTGATGGCCCTCTTCGGTGTGATGGATCTTGTCGGTAGGGCCAACCACGCAGGCCACGATGGGCATCGCATCACCCCGTGGGCGCTAGGGCTGATCGTCACGGTCGTCGCAGTGCTGACCCCGGCAGCATTGCTGCCCGCCCAGGTTGATGTTGCCAACCGCGCAGCAGCAGTGGGATCGGGGTCTCCAGCATCATGGCCTGATTTACCGGTGCAACCAGTAGAAATTGGCCTGCGCGAGGTCGTCGCACGGTCAGCAACCCCAGCCGATGGGAGACTTCAGGGTCGTCAGGTCATTGTCACCGGCCAACTGGAACGTGAGGGACAGATTGCACGGCTCGGTCGCGTAACAGTGACCTGTTGCGCCGCCGATGCGCGAGCCTACTTCGTGGAGCTCAACGACTCCACTGGCAGACTCAGCGAGATCCCTGATGGGGCGTGGGTGTCGGCAACGGTGGTGCTGATTCCCGGGTCGGGGACTGCTGATCGGGACTTTGTCCCTCGCGTAGGCGTCGTTGATGCCCGTGAGGTCGGCGATGCCGGCTACGACGTCGCCCGGCTGGCATAACGAGTGAAAAAACTACTTCGAAGGAGAGAAAGAAACCATGACTACAATCAAGCAGCGGTGGACTGAGATCGACAACCTCATCGCCGAAAACAAGACCGAACTGAAAGGCTATTCCTCCCACAAGGACCTCAATGCGTTCGCGGAGAAGCACTCGCTGATGACGAAGGAGGACTTTCCGAAGTTCAAACATTGCCTGCTGAAAATCGGCGTGCGCTACGACGCGTTGCGCGCAGCAGCGAACGAGAAATTCGAGGCAAGCCTGGAAGCAAAGGCTAAGGAACTCGACAACATCACGGATGTCCCGGTCGTGTGCCTGTGGTCTGCAGCAGCCGAAGACGATGGAGCAGCAGCCTTTGCTGTCGTCGATGTCGACGACACTCCGGTATGGTACGGGCGATTCTTTGACGATGACCGTATCCGCATTGCGGGAGATCTCGTCAGCGCAGAGCAGTCGGCCGCCGACAAAGCAGTATGGCTGGCGCATAAGGCACTAGAGGCGGCAGGAAAGACGCAGGGACGTGTTCTGATTACCACTACGTGCCCTGAACTGGACATTGCCGCACTGCGTATTACGGGTGCGCGGTTTAACATCGGCGTTGATGTCCACGTCGATGATGCTGACATGCGGGCGGTCGATATGGCGGAGGCTCCCGGCTATAAGAAGTGGCAGGACAATGACCTAGCTGCACTCGTGGAGGCGGACTGATGGCCACCAATGTGCGAAACCTGAAAAACCCCTCCGGCGATGAAAAACCCCTAGCAATCGCGCTGGGCGGGCTAGGGATCATCTGGGGCATCGTCCTTGGTGGTTTGAAATTGGCACCGCTTTTTGGTGGCGATCAGCAGGACGTGCCGGTTAACCCGGTGGCATTAGTCGTCGGCATTGCCAAAGGACGAGTCGTGCTCGGGGGCAGTGAAGCAGTCAGCATTACGGTGCTGGGAGCTGTGCTTGCGTTGGTGGCCACCGTCGTCGCGGTGCAGGTGACATCGCGACGCGCACAGAAAAAGGGACGAGCTATTGCGCCGAATGCGAAGTACATGGCCTCCAAGTCTGACATTGCCTCGATGTCTGGGAAAAGCACGGGTGCAGCCTCACAGCGGATGGGACTTAAACTCGGAGAGGGAGCGGCACCGGGGGTCTTGCTCGGCAAAGAACTCCGCACCGGCCAGCCGGTGTACGCCGACTACGAAACGCTGCTGACGCAGTTGTGGGCGGCACGTCGAGGAAAAACCTCGACACAGGTGCTGCCACAAATCCTGTCGGCACCAGGAGGAGTGATTACCTCCTCGAATAAACGCGATACCGTCGATGATTCGCTGGCAGGACGACAGGCCGTAGGGGAAGTATTTGTCTTTGATCCGCAGCGAATTTGGACAAAGGAGGAACCGGATTGGTTCTTTGATCCGCTGGACTTTATCCGTCGTCGCAGTGTCGACGAGTGGGATGCAGCGGCAACTGGATTAGCAAGGCTGTTTCGTGATGACGCGGGGCTGTCAGAGGGAAACAAAGACATGTTTTCCGAGGGCGGTCAGCGTCTGGTAGCAGGCTGGCTGCTGGCAGCGTGCTGTGAAAACCTCCCGATTACCGAGCTGGTGTTGTGGGCGGGTGCCGAAACAGATAAAGAGCCGGTAGAGCTGCTGCGCCGACATGGGTGGCATCGTAAAGCCGATGCGCTGCAGGCACAGTATGAGCTGACATCGCGGACACGATCTGGCGTGTTTGCTAACGCGCAGCAGATGGTCGCCGCACTTGAGCATGAAGTCCCTGGCCAGTGGGTGACTCCAGCTGCCGGCAAGCGCCGCTTTGATGCAGATGCCTTCATCGCGGACTCACAGCAAGGCAGTCGGCCAACGATGTACTTGTTGAGTAAAGAAGGACCCACGTCTGCGTCGGCATTGACGCTGGCACTGCTGGTGACATTGATGGATGCAGCCGAGGAATACGGTGAATCGCAGCCGGGTGGCCGACTGCCGGTACCGTTGGTCTGCCCACTTGATGAGGCGGCCAACACGGTCAAATGGGGCGAGCTGGCGAACAAGTACTCCCATTATGGGTCGCGCTCGATTATTATCACGACGATTTTGCAGTCGTTTACCCAAGCGAAACGCATTTGGGGCGAAGACTCCACGCGTGACATGCTGACCAACTCGTGTGTGGTCTACGGCGGCGGCATTAAAGATGAGAGGTTCTTGTCGGAGCTGTCGGCATTTATCGGCGACCATGAGGAACACCGAACATCCCGATCGTCAGACGGTACGTGGGGCAAGTCGTCGAGAAGCACCTCAATTGCAGAAAAACGCACGCTGACCGTTTCGGAGCTGCAGGCACTCCCGTTCGGAGTGATGGTCGTCATTCCGCAAAAGGCAGCACCCATGCTTGTGGAGTCCGTTCCGTGGTGGGAGCGCGATTTTGAGCCTGCCATCGCCGAGGCGATGGCGAAGTAGCATACGACAACAACGGAGGATTCAACAATGGATTTTTTCTATGACACGGTGGAAAAAACGATTGCACCCCACCTGTCGGCGGTCATGGAGGAGACGCTGGCTGATGAGCTGTCGGCGATGGTGGCCAAAGACGATTTCACTGATGCTGTCCGTACACGCACGCGCGAAGCGGTGGGGCAGTGGTCATCGCGCAATTTAAAGGAGGAGCGGGAGACCCGGTACAAGGACGTATTCGATTTTTTTGACTCGTATGTAGCGGTGATGTTTCCAGCAACCTCGGATACCCATTGGTCTCCCCGGTGGTATGAGCACCCGGCAGTGCTGCGCCGGATGATGCTGATGTGGGGCACGTTCGAGGCGAAAGTCGCGGCCTCGCCAGCGACGGGGGAAGAGGAATGGCTACGCACGATTGGCCAGTTTCATATGAAGTGGCTGACTGACCGTCATAACGGGCCATTTGAGCGCTGTCGTGGTGAGCGCAGTGTGGTCTTAGAGCCGTTAGCGTCAGATAGAACGGCGTTGCGAGAAAAGATGTCGACGCGAAGGAGCGCTTAGCCGATGGAACGCCACCAGCGTGAGTACTTGCGTGCCCAGCAACAGCGGGCAGATGTTAAAGCGTTGCAGCAGGCGGATCGGCAATTACGGCGGGTGATTGCTCAGCGGTACCGCACTCTCGATAGGCAGAGCGCGGCGGAGTCTCGGTTGCGCGATCGCCAGGCGAGACTCAATCGGCAGGTAGTTCGCGAGCTGCCGGGGCGCGAGCTAGTTCGGCATGCGGTCAGTGCCCAGATTTTGGACAATGATCTGGATCGCACGATGGTTGCCGATGAGATGTCACAGCGCGGCTTTTACGATTCTGCGCGTGCAATGGGGCAGTGGCATCACCGTCCGGAGTACACGGAGCCTCGCTCGTCGGTGTGGGAATCGGAGTCGTTTAGCCGTGGTGCCGGATTCGGTATGGGGATGCTGGCTGCCGAGGAAATTGCCTCCATGGTCGATGAAGTCGACCAGATTGTGGAAGAAAACTCTGTGTCGGACGAGGCAATAGAGCAATTAGACCAGGATGGTGCAGTCGCCGAAGAATGGGTATCGCCTGCAGACGTTAGTGATTCTTTTGCTTTTGCTGAACAGGCATTTCCGGATGGATTGCAGGCTGCTCTTGCCGAAGAAGCACTATCGGATTCATCGGTCGCGGGGGGTTAAGTAGCAAAAAGTGTGTCTGACTTTCAGCATTACTGCTGAT
>NZ_JASBOG010000022.1:0-36944 GCF_039907185.1 Corynebacterium sp. c8Ua_99 | reverse complement strand
GTGCTCAAAGTGTCATAAACCTAGTCACTTTCTCCGCGGGTGAGCGCACCCGCTAGTCTTGAGGCATGACTGAATCGGCGCGCGAGGAGCGCAAAGCGACTGGGACCTCTTCTCAGACGAAGAGGCGGCGGCGGAATCGTCGCCGTTCTCAACGCGCGTCGGCAGCGGGCGCGAAAACACCACCAACTGCACCGGCTTCCACCACAACGGACGCAGCCACCACCGGCGCGGCTGCTACCGGCGCAATCGCAACCGGCGCGAGTACCGCTGGCACACCCACACCGGCCACAACCACACCCGCCACAGCCGAGACCGCCGCAACAAAGGCTGCTGACGAACACAAACAGTTCTCGTCGGCGGAGGAAGCTCCTTACGCAATCGTGTCCATCCAGGCCACGGGCATCCATCCCAAGACGTCTCGGCTGGTCAGCCTGGGAGTGTCCACCGCCGACAGCAGTGGCAACATCGTGGACACCTGGCATGTCGTCATCAATCCCACCGAGGATCCCGGCCCGACGCACCTCCACGGCCTCGAGCCCGCGGACTTCGAGGGGGCTCCGAAATTCGGGGTGATCCAGGCCAAGCTCGCGCACGCGCTCGATGGGCGCACGTTGGTTGCTCATAATGCGCCGCTGGTCTGGGGTTTTATAGTTGCCGAGGCCAAGAGGGCCCGTCGTCAAGCGAATCGTGAGCGATCCGCGCGGAATAAGCGGGGGCGTCGTCGTACGCGCACTCGCGTCGCGAGAATTCCGGCGCCCGCACGGATTGCCGATACGTTGGAAACGGCGCGCCGCCAGGGCAAACGGCTTGACGACGCACGCCTGCGCGCCGTCGCGCGCGCCTACGGCCTCGATGTGCCTTCACCCGAGGCATCGATTGCCGGCATCTCGGTGCCGGAGCGGGTGCGGACGTTGGATGACGTCACCACCACGCTTGCGCTCTTCCGCGCACAGGGCGGGCTCGACGAGGGTACAACCCTGAACATGTACACGCCCGACCAGCTGCGCGAGGACATTGTGGGCCTGCAGCGCTCGACAGTGCGTGTCGACGCGATGGAGGCACCGCGCCCCGTGGAGAACCCCGGCCGCTATACACCGGGGCGGAAGCTCGCGGAGGGCATGGAGTTCGTCGTGGCACCAGAGGTGTCGGTGGACCCAGATGAGCTGATTGCGGCGGGCGTGCGGGCTGGGCTGGCGTACTCGGAGAAGGTCACCCGAGAGTCATCGGTGCTGGTGTGTAACCGACCTGCGGATGTGACGCCGGATCAATTGACGGGCAAGGCCATGCATGCCCACCGGAAGGACATTCCGATCGTTTCCGATGAGGCATTCTTGCGACTGGTCGGAGAGATGGTGAAGTAGGGCTAGGGCTTTTGCCCAGCGCATTCGTTCTGCGAATCATTCACAGTAAAATACACAGTTATGAAAGAAGGCACTTCACATAACGACGTAAGTGACCACAGTCGCGACCGCGCAAGCTCCCCGAGCCTGCGCGCTCGGTTTGCGACTGCCGCCGCTCACGCCGCCACCTGGGCCTCCCGGAAGTCCGGTCGCGGCGCGGGTGGCATGATCGGTGGCCTGATTGCGCAGAAGATTGACCCGCGCATTCTGGCTTCCCTCGGCAAGGGACGCCCGGCCGCGATCATCACTGGCACCAACGGCAAGTCCACCACCACCCGCATGTTCGCGGCCGCCATGCGCGCCGCTGGCCACAACGTGGCCACCAACGAGGGCGGCGACAACATGGACGCGGGTATTATCTCCGCGCTGCTCGCTACTCCCGATGCGGACAGCCTGGTCCTGGAAGTCGATGAGCTGCACGTCCCGCACATCGCAGAGGATCTGAAACCGCAGGTCCTGGTGCTGCTGAACCTTTCCCGCGACCAGCTCGACCGCGTCGGCGAGATCAACAAGATTGAGGCCACACTCCGTGCTGCGGTGGATGCGAACCCGCAGGCGACGGTCATCGCCAACTGCGACGACCCACTCATCGCGTCGGCTGCCTGGGACGCCAAGAAGGTTATTTGGGTCTCCGCGGGCGGTGGCTGGACCAACGATGCCACCTCTTCCCCACGCACCGGCGGGCCCATCATCCAGGACGGCCACAACTGGTACGCCGTGAAGCCACTCCCGGACGGCTCGGAGTTCAAGCGGCCAGAGCCGGACTACCGCATCACTGCGGAGGGAGTCATCACGCCTGCCGGCGACACCCTGCCGATGAACCTCACGCTGCCGGGCAATGCCAACCGCGGCAACGCCACCCTGGCTATCGCGGGCGCTGTCGATATGGGCGCGGACCTGGAGAAGTCCCTCCGGGCCACCGAGACCGTCGACAACGTTGCGGGCCGCTACTCCACCATGGTTGTGCGGGATGACAAGGGCGCCGAGAAGCACGTCCGCATGCTGCTGGCCAAGAACCCGGCCGGCTGGCAGGAGGCGCTGTCCATGGTCGACCGCACTGCGGATGCAGTGGTCATCGCAGTCAACGGTCACGTTGCTGACGGCGAGGACCTGTCCTGGCTATGGGATGTCCGCTTCGAGGACTTCGACGGCATGGATGTGCTGTCCGCGGGCGAACGCGGAACTGACCTCGCGGTGCGGTTGCTGTATGCGGGCATCGATGCGAGGTTGGTCGCAAATCCGCTGCAGGCGATCCGGTCGTGTGAGGCGCGGGGGTCGTCGTCAAGCGTCACCCGAGTTGAGGTGCTGGCGAACTACACCGCCTTCCGCGATCTGAAGCGCGACATCGAACGAGCACAGGAGGAAAAGTAAATGAGCGAGCTGTCTATCGGCCTGATCCTCCCGGACGTGCTGGGCACCTACGGCGATGACGGAAATGCGCTGGTGCTGCGGCAACGCGCGCGGATGCGTGGGATTGACGCCGAGATTGTCCCGATTAAGTTGGGCGATGCCGTCCCCACCGACCTGGATATTTACACCGTCGGCGGCGGCGAGGACGTCGCACAGACCATCGCGGTGGAGCATCTGATCAATGACGGCGGCATCAAAAAGGCAGCCGAAGCTGGGAAGCAGATCCTCGCGATTTGCGCGGGCTTCCAGATCTTCGGCAATTCCTTCCGCGCGGGCGGACGCGACGTCGCAGGTCTCGGCCTTGTCGATTGCACCACCGATTCACTCGAGTCGCGCGCGATCGGCGAAATCTGCACGCTCGTCGATCCCACGAACGGTTTGCTTGACGACGTCGACGCCAGCCCACTGACTGGCTTCGAAAACCACATGGGTCGCACGACCCTGGGTGCCGATGCGAAGCCGCTTGGTCGGGTTGTCCGTGGCGTGGGCAATACCGGCCCGGAAGTGGAGCAGGCGGACTCCGGGATTGCTCCGGGAGTGGATGTTTCTGCACTCACACCGACCGGTGGCGCCGAAGGCGCGGTGCAGGGTTCGATTATCTGTACCTACCTGCACGGACCTGTGTTGGCTCGCAATCCGCAGCTGGCTGATCTTTTGCTGGCCCGCGCTACCAACCAGGACCTGTCGAGCCTGGCTCCGCTGGACCTCGAGGTCGTGGATAAGCTGCGCGAAGAGCGCATCCCGTCCAAGCCGCGTCCGAAGAGCGAGCGCTAGTTTTGTAGTTTCGCGCGCGGCCGGTTGGCTGGACGGCGGCTAGACCTTCAGCCGGCCCGTCAGCGCGCGGGACAGGGTGAGTTCATCGACGAACTCCAAGTCACCACCGAGCGGCATGCCGGAGGCCAACCGAGTGACCTCGAGATCCGGGAAGTCCCGCAGCAGCCGGGCCAAATAGGTCGCGGTTGCTTCGCCCTCGGTGTTGGGGTCAGTCGCGATGATGACCTCGTGGATTTCTGGGGGTTGGGTCTCGTCGACGTCGTCAAGCACGCCTGCGATGCGTTGCAGCAGCGTGCGGATATTGAGCTCGTTCGGACCGATGCCGCCGAGCGGATCGAGCGCCCCGCCGAGCACGTGGTAGCGACCGTTGTACTCCCCCGTGCGCTCGATGGCCTGGATATCGCGCGCTTCTTCAACGACGCACACCAAACCTCGGTCGCGCCGTGTGTCCGAGCAGTACTGGCACACATCGGTTTCCGAAATGTTGCCGCAGACCCGGCAGAATTGCACACCCTCGCGCACCCGACCAAGCGCGGATTGGAGCCGGCCGATGTCCTCCGGCTCCGCCTTCATCAGGTAGAAAGCGATACGCTGAGCTGACTTCGGGCCGATGCCCGGCAGGCGCGAGAACTCATCAATGAGATCTTGGAGTGGTCCCTCGAACAATGATAATTACCTACAAATACTGGTCTGAAAAGCTAATTTAGAAACCGAGGCCACCGAGACCGTCGAAGCCCTGGGACAGCGGGCCCATCTTCTGCTCCGCCAGCGACTGCACCTTAGCGGTAGCGTCCTGGAAAGCAGCGAGAACCAGGTCCTGCAGCCCGTCGACGTCCTCCGGGTCAACGACCTTCGGATCAATGGCGATGTCCGTGACCTCGCCCGAGCCCTGCATAGTCACCTTGACCAGACCGCCGCCGGCCTCACCGACGATGGTGGAAGCGACGATCTCCTGCTGTGCTGCCTGCAGCTGCGCCTGCATCTGCTGTGCCTGCTGCAGAATTGCGTTCATATCTGGCTGAGTCATAACTAATGTTCCTAACTATTGTGCTCTTTACGTGCTGATTTGTAGTTACGCGCACGCTTCTAAGGCTCATCGCCCATGCTTTACGACGCGCATCGCCGCCCCATTCTAACGGCTCTAGCGGTCTTCTAGCGGTTTGGCTCCCAGCTCCTTTTCCAGCATCTCCATGACCACGTCCTTTAGCGAGCGGTGATCGAGAGACCCGACCTCGTTCGCGGCCTCGAAGTACTCGGAGGTGTCCTCTTCGTAGTTGTTGTCCTGCGGGGTTTGGGGAACCGGGTTGTAGTTGGTGTTGGCGTTGGAGTTGTAGTTGGACGGGTTGCGCGAACCGTAGCTCTCTGCGCCCTCTGCGCCCTCTGGTGGAGCGAACTCCTCCATCGGCTCTGGTGGCAGTGGGACGCCGCCGAAGCCCGAATCCTGATTGGCCTGGGCCTGAGCGTTCGCTTGGGCATTGGCCTGTGCGTTTGCCTGTGCCGCGCGCAGGAATGACTGCGGCTGGTTTGGCTGCTGCGGCTGTTGCTGGGCCGGGTTCGGGTTCGGTTGAGCTGGCTGGCTTGGTTGGCTTGGCTGATGTGGCTGTGCCGGCTGGTCGTGACCTGCCTGCTGTCCCATCGCAGCACGCTTGGCGGCTTCGATTTTGGCACGGCGCTCAACAACGGATGCGTATGCCGACGACCGCTGCGGGCGCGGTGCTGGCTCTGACTGCGTCTGCTGTTCCTGCTGTACCTGCTGCTCAGATGTCTCTGGTTGCGCTGGTGCTGCGGGTGTCGGTGCAGGGGCGGTGTCGTTCGGCGAGGACGAACCTCTTGACGACGAATCATCCTCCCCGGAACCACCACCAGTAGCTGTTGAACGCGGTGCGCGCGGGCGCGTACCGACGACACAGTGCACCTGGCCGTTGAAGCCCGTCACCTGCTTCACGGCAGTGGATAGTGCCTGAGCGTAATCAGGCGTATTGAGCCTGGTAGCGAGCGCTCCTGTGCTGTGTCCAATGACGAGCGTGTCGTTTTCGACATCGAGCGGTACCGCCTGCTCGGCCAGCACGCGAATGGGGAACGCATGCTGTCCGTCGACAGCCGCAAGGATGTCCTGCCAGTGCTCGCGGATTTTCTCGATACCGGCGGGTGCAGGTTCGGGCTCCGGCTGTGGTGTTGGTTCCGGTTGCGGTTGCGGTGCTGGCTCTGGTGCTTGCTGAACTTGCGGTGCCGGCTGCGATTCCGGTTCCGGCTTGTGAACAGGCTGCTCGGGCTGTGGGGCCTGAGTTGGCTGTGTCGACTCGGCTGATTGAGCTGGCTGGACTGGCTGCTCAGGCTGTGGCGCCTGAGTTGGCCGTTCAGAGTGGGTTGGCGAGGCAGAGACAACTGGCTCCTCCTCGACAATCGACATCGAGCCGCCTTCCCCCTCACGCTCGCGAGTCTGCTGCTCACGCTCTTGCGCAAGCTGCGCCCGAGTCTGCTGCTCGCTGATGCGGGCATGCTCCGCCATCTTCCGACGGAACTCACGAATCTTCTCTGCCTGAGCTTCTTCCTCGGACATCGGCTGCTCAGCCGATTCAGGCTGCTGCGGTTGTTCGGCCGGCTGAGACTGCTCAACTGATTCGGCCGGCGTAGGCTGTGCAGGCTGCTCAGCGGTCGCAGTAGATGCTTCTGGTGCAGGCTGCGGCTCAGTTACCGACTCCTGCGACACCGGTGCCGCTGCCGCTGGTGCAGACTGCTGCTGAACAGGTTCAGGCTGGGACTGAGGCTGCGACGATGCCTGCGCTGGCGCTGCCTGCCCAGCACGACTGCCCTGGGCCTGCGCCCCCTTCTTACGCTGGGCATTCCGCTGGCGCCATGCCTCACGAGCCGACTGGCCAGACTGCATCGGCGAAGCATCGGTCTCAGCCGCACCCGACCCCGGCGCCGCGGCGGAAGACACCGGTGCCGCTGCGGGGGTTGCGGCCCCCGAGCCGTCGGCAAGCGCGGGCCTGCCGTGCTCCAACGCTTCTACGCGCTGCAGCAGCGACTCCACGGAGTCTTCGGTGGCGGGCAGGAGCATGCGCGCACAGAGGACTTCGAGCAGCAGGCGCGGCGAAGTCACGCCGCGGAAGTGCCGCAGACCATCAGAGAGCACCTGCGTGAAGCGCGTCAGCGTCGCCGGGGGAATTGTCCCGGCCTGCTCCAGAACACCGTCGATTTGGCTCTCCGGGATCTCCACCAAGCCCTGCTCCAGCGCATTCGGCACTGCGGACAGCACCAGCAAATCACGCACCCGGCCAAGCAGATCCGAGGCAAACCGAGCCGGATCCTGGCCCGACATAATCACACGCCCGACCACGCTAAACATGGCCGCGCGATCGCCTGCCGCCAGCGCCTCAATCGCATCCGTGATGATTACGCTGTCAGTGACACCGAGAATGGCCGCAGAAGTCTCATAATCCACACCATCGGTGCCGGAACCAGCAATGAGCTGATCCATAACCGACAGCGAGTCACGCGGCGAACCACCACCTGCCTGGATGACCAGCGGATACACGTCCGGCTCTACCCGCACGCCCTCGGCCGTGACCACACACTCAAGCAGCCCGCGCATATCCGGCGGGGTCAACAATCGGAACGGGTAGTGGTGCGTACGCGAACGGATAGTCGGCAGCACACGCTCCGGCTCCGTGGTCGCAAAAATGAAGATGAGGTGCTCCGGCGGCTCCTCCACAATCTTCAACAGCGCATTGAAACCCGAGGCGGTAATCATATGCGCCTCGTCAATAATGAAGATGCGGTAGCGCGACTCCGCCGGCTGGAAGATAGCCTTTTCCCGCAGCTCACGCATATCTTCCACACCGTTGTGGGAGGCCGCGTCCAGCTCAATAACGTCCAAATTGCCCGGACCACCCGGCGCCAACGCACGACACGACGCACACTGGCCACACGGCGTCGCCGTCGGCCCCTCCGCACAGTTCAAACTGCGCGCCATAATGCGCGCCGACGAAGTCTTGCCACAGCCACGCGGCCCGGAGAACAAATACGCATGGTTAATGCGGTTGGGACGCCCCTGCGCATCACGAGATTCCAACGCCGCCGACAGCGGGTCAGTTACGTGCCGCTGCCCCACCACTTCGGCGAACGATGCCGGACGATACTTCCTATACAGAGCCACGTGCTCAGCCTACCTTCCACCCCGGACCGGCTAGTTCGAACCCTCCTGGGCAACAACCGAATCACGGCACCAATCCCGCAGGTCAGCGTCCACTTCGGCCAACTTCTGCATCAGCGCCTGCGGACCCTGCTGCTCATAAAACACCAGCTCCGCATCCGTAATTGGCACCAGCTGCGTCATCGTGGTCATGCGCCCCTGCGGCGACTCCACATCGCCCTCATGCAGGCTGATCTTGCCCGGCATCTCGGACACATTCGGCACCCCGTCGCTCCACACATACGGCACCGTGCACAGCACGTGCGCCACGGTAAAGGCAGTGCTTGACGACGACTCCCCTACCTCGGCCACCTGATCGGCCGCCAGCCGCACCGCATTCGGAATGACACGGCCCGGAATTGGCGACAGGAACTCCGGTTCTTCCTCCACCAGCGCTCCCGCGGCCGCGACCATGGTGGCCACGGGAAAATCAGCGTATGCGACGGAGAAGAGCTCCACGCGGATATCCGTCTTTGCTGCGCCGGTCAGACCACAGTAGTTGCGGCCCAACTCCACGGTGGCGGCTGCCGTTTCCGGACGACGCTCGTTCGCTTGGCCGTCCGGCCCGTCGTAAAGCGAGAACTCAGCGACCCGAAGCGGAGCCGAATCGTGTTCCTGCCCGTGCCGACCACTGGCCGGCAGCTCCGTCACATACTCGCCGACCTGGGGTTCTCCGGGGAAAAGCCCGGAGATCCAAAACTTCGTCTCTTCGAAGTTCATATAGTCCTATCCCGACCTAACCGGCCTACTTGGCCTACGCAGTCGCCTTCTCAGCGGCGGCAAGCAGCACACAGGTAGCGACGCCATCCATAGCAACCTCGAGCTCCTCCATCGGAGGCAGCGACGGTGCCAGGCGGATATTGCGGTCATTCGGATCCTGCTTCAGCGGGAAGGAAGAACCAGAACCGGTCAGCGCAATGCCGGCCTCCTTAGCCAGCTCCACCACGCGACGAGCAGTGCCATCAACCACGTCGAGGTTGATGAAGTAACCGCCGGTCGGCTTCGACCACTCTGCCACGCCGTACTCCGTCAGGCGCTCATCCAGAATCTGCAGAACCTTCTCAAACTTCGGAGCCAGCGAACCTGCATGACGGCGCATCTGCTCGCGCACGCCCTCCGCGTCACCGAAGAACTTGGCGTGAGCCAGCTGGTTGACCTTGTTCGGGCCAATGCCGCGGATACCAGCGTGCTTGAGGTAATCCTCCAAGTTGGCGTCCGAGGAAGCGTAGAAAGCAATGCCAGCGCCTGCGAAGGTGATCTTCGAAGTCGAGCCGAAAGCCCACACGCGGTTCGGGTTACCGGCCTCTTCCGCCCACTTAATGACGTTGTGAACCTCCGGGAACTCATCCGTCAGCGTGTGAACCATGTAGGCGTTATCCCACATCAGACGGAAATCCGGAGCGGCAGTCTCCATTTCAACCAGACGGCGGCAGACCTCAGCGCTGTAGGTCACGCCCGTCGGGTTGGAGAACATCGGGACATTCCACATGCCCTTAATCTGCGGGTCGGAGGCCACCAGCTTCTCCACGACATCCATATCCGGACCGTCTTCGTTCAGCGGCACCTGGATCATCTCAATGCCGAAGTGCTGCGTAATGGAAAAGTGCCGGTCATACCCCGGAACCGGGCACAGCCACTTCAGCACCGGCTCCTCGTTCCACGGGCGCTCCGAGTCCACGTTGCCAAACTGCATGGCCCACGAAATCAGGTCAAACTGGATATTCAGGCTGGAAGCATCCTGTGCCAGGACGTTTTCCACCGGCAGATCCAACAACTCCGCCCAGATAGCGCGGATATCAGTAATGCCCTTGGCGTTGCCGTAATTGCGGACATCCTCCCCAGAAGCCGAAATATAATCCGGCGCAGGGAGACCCAGCAGGGCGTTTGCGAAATCAAGCTGCTCCGACGACGGCTTACCACGAGTCAAATTCAGTGCGAGGTTACGGGACTTCAGTTCCTCATATGCCTTCGCAAACTCATCCTTGTGTGCCGCCAACTGCTGAACATCGAAGGAATCCACGGCCATGGTGTACGCACCCTCCCAGGTATCGGACATAAGTTAAAACCTGACAAAACTGGCACGGAAAACTTTTTCCCCGCGCCGCATCCGGCTTTGCAACCAAGTGTAAGGCATACCCCGGATTGGGATTTCTACAACTTCCCCGACAGCGCATCCAGACGCTGCTTACTCGGCCCCTCCAAGCCGATAATTTCTACCTCTTTGCCCCGGTCAGCAAACTTGACCCGCACCGAATCCAATGCCGCCACCGTGGAGGCATCCCAAATCTCAGCCTCCGACATATCGATGACAATCCGCTGCGCAGGATCGGTGTAGTCGAACTGGTACACCAAGTCGTTACTGGAGGCGAAGAACAACTGCCCCCGCACCTTGTACGTCCGGGAGTGGGCGCTGGGGTCGTCGTCAAGCACTTCAATCCTGACCAGGTGAGCGACACGGCGCGCGAACATCAGCGACGCCACGACCACACCCGAAATCACGCCGATGGCGAGGTTATCCGTCGCCAGCGTGGCGATGACCGTCACCAGCATCACCGCCGTCTCCGAACGCGGCATCAGGCGTAACGTCCGCGGGGAGATCGAGCGCCAATCGACCGTGTCCACCGACACCACGACCATCACCGCAACCAGCGCTGCCATCGGAATCACACCAACTGCGGAACTGAGCAGAAGGACCAGAATGAGCAGGAAGACACCGGAAAAGAGCGTCGTCAAGCGAGTGCGTCCCGACGATTCCTTCACACCCACCATCGTCTGACCAATCATCGCGCAGCCAGCGATGCCGCCGAAGAAACCGCCCGCGATGTTCGCCACACCCAGCCCCCACGTCTCGCGGGTCTTGTCCGAATGCGTATCCGTGATGTCGTCCACGAGCTTCGCCGTCATCAGCGATTCCATGATGCCGACAATCGCCACGCCCACCGAATACGGCGCAATCAGCTGCAGAGTCTCCCAGCTCAGGGGCACATTCGGGATCAGCAGCTGCGGGAGGGATTCCGGGAGCTCGCCCATATCGCTCACGTTCGGCACGCGCCAATCCGCCAACACCGCAACAAGCGTGACGACGAGCACAGTCACCAGCGGAGCCGGAATCGCGGTGAACACGCGGGGCAGGAACACCATAATCGCAATACCCAAAGCGACCAGCGGATACACCAACCAGGGCACATCGATGAGATGCTCGAGCTGCGCAGTAAAAATGAGGATGCCCAGCGCGTTGACAAAGCCAATCATGACCGCGCGCGGAATGAAACGCTGCAGCTTAGCGATACCCAGCGCCGCAAAAGCAATCTGCAACACGCCCGCGAGCAGCACCGTTGGAATGAGGTAATCCATCCCGTACGTCCGCGACAACGGCGCGACGACGAGCGCAACCGAACCAGCGGCAGCAGTAATCATGGCCGGGCGACCACCCGTAAAGGCAATCACAATGGCCATAATCACCGAGCTAAACAACCCCACCGCCGGGTCCACGCCCGCCAAGATGGAAAACGAAATGACCTCGGGGATCAGCGCGAACGACACCGCCGCGCCGGCCAGCAGCTCGGTGCGCAGGCGCTTCGGTGAAGAAACTGCGAATCGGAAGGAGTCCCACACGCCCATTGGGGCTGGGGTTTCTCGGGTTTCGGGTGGTTCTGGTGTTTCTAGCGTTTCTCGTGTTGTCTGTGGTGGTACTCGCGTGTCGTCTGCATCGCTCATGCACAGTATTCTTCCAGACCAGCGAACGCGACCACTTGTGGCCAAGGTATTCACCTATCGATGCGCTGCAGCGTGGCCATAAGTGAATAGCTCATCGATAGGTGAAATGGCCTGGCCAATATCGCGGGGATAAGTGCCGAAAAAACATCGATAGGTCACAGGAAACCGCCGACAAGTGCCCGAAACCTAGCCATAAGTGCCAGAAGAACGCCGGGGATAAAAAAAGGGGACCCCACGCACCCGTCAGAGCTCGCTGACCCTTGCTGCATTCCTGCCCTGGGGGAGTTCACGAGATGGACGCCACATGGGATCCGTGAAGACAGCCTACTACAGGCCCAGGCAAAAAGTCACACTGCTAGCGCTCGCCACACCGTTCATCGAAGAACTGCCACACTAATCAACGCACTGCCACCACGGATTCGTCACCAGTTTCGTGACAGCTTTCATGACAGTTCCCCGCCTCCCCGCAGCCCCGGCATACACTGCAAATCCACTCACCTGCATAAATAAAAGAAAACCCCCGGCGTAAACCGGGGGTTTTCACTCTGCGGAGGATGTGGGATTTGAACCCACGAGGGATGTGACTCCCGCACGCGTTCCAGGCGTGTGACATAGGCCGCTAGTCGAATCCTCCAACGTCGTTAAAGACTACCCAACAAACCCCATTTTCCCAAAACGCTCCCCCTACCAGGGAAAACGAGGCATTTAAGCGGTACTTCTTCGCAATCGGTGCCACCAACAGCAACCAACTCCGGTTGCCGACTGCCGACGCCAGTTGCCGAATGCTGTTTCGCCCCCCACTCCCGGAATTTTTCCGGGAGTTACTTAGCCAGCCGAGCAATCGCCGCCGAGGCCTCCTCCAGCTTGGCGTCCAACTCCTCCGGGCCGCCCTCAGCCGCATGCACCACACAGTGATGAAGGTGAGCATCCAGAAGAGTTAACGCCAACGACTTCAACGCCGAATTCACCGCCGAAATCTGGGTCAAAACATCAATACAGTACTCTTCGTTCTCAATCATCCGACCAATGCCACGAACCTGCCCCTCAATGCGACGGATACGGGATTCATAACGCCGCTTCTCCGCGAGGTAACCGGGATCAGTGGTGTCATGGCAGCAAGAATCGTCGTCAAGCGAATGCGATTGCGACGAACAACAAGACTCACTCATGAGTTACTCCTTTTTGAATAGCTGGTTGACTCGGAGAAAAACCGCGCAGACGCAGACTGTTGCCGACCACAAAAACCGACGAAAACGCCATCGCAGCGCCAGCCAACATCGGATTCAACAACCCCAGCGCGGCGACAGGAATTGCCAAAACGTTGTAGAAAAACGCCCAAAAAAGATTCGAACGAATCGTGCGGAGCGTCCGGCGTGACAACCGCAGCGCATCCGCAGCCGCCAACAGATCACCACGCACCAGCGTGATATCCGCAGCCTCCATCGCCACATCGGTGCCCGTGCCCATCGCCATGCCCAAATCCGCCTGCGCAAGAGCCGCAGCATCATTGATGCCATCGCCGACCATCGCCACACACGCGCCGCCAGCCTGCAACTTCTCAATCGTCGCGACCTTATCCTCCGGCATCACTCCCGAAATCACATCCTCGCGAGCAATACCGACCTCATCTGCGACCCGAAACGCCGGGCCGGCGGCGTCGCCGGTCAGCAGAATCGGCCGCACCCCCCACTCCCGGAATTTCGCGACCGCAGCCGCCGACGTCGGCTTCACCGAATCCGACACCTCCAACGTGCCCAGGAGCTCGCCGTCGCGGCGCACCGCAACCACCGTCCCCCCACTCCCGGAATTTTCCCCGGAGCGACCGACCTCGATGCGGTGGCCATCCACGGTGCCTTCAACCCCCACTCCCGGAATATCCCGGAAATCCGAAACCGGGAGTAGAGAATCCGGATCCGCCGCACGCACAATAGCCTGCGCAATCGGGTGATGCGACGCTGCCTCCACCGAAGCGGCAAGCGGCAGCAGATTTTCGGGAGTGGGAGGGGCCTCCGTCAACTCCATCACACCCGTAGTCACCGTGCCGGTCTTATCCAGCACAACCGTGTCGACCTTCCGCGCCGACTCCAGCACCTCCGGGCCACGCAGCAGCACACCAGCCTTGGCACCTTCACTCGTGCCGACCAGGAGCGCTGTGGGCGTCGCTAAGCCAAGCGCACACGGGCACGCGATGATGAGCACGGCGACCGCAGCCGTGACCGCCTCACTCGCGCCGTGCCCCGTAAGCAACCACGCGCCCAGCGTGACCGCGGCGATCGCGATGACGGCGGGCACGAACACTCCCGAAACCCGATCCGCCAGCCGCTGCACCGGCGCCTTACCCGTCTGCGCCGCCTCGACCATCGCCGCCATCTGCGCCAACTGCGTCTCCGAGCCCACGCGCGTCGCCCGCACGAGCAGCCGCCCTGACGTATTGATCGTCGCCCCCGTCACCTCATCGCCAGGGCCGACCTCGACAGGCATCGGCTCGCCGGTCAGCATCGACGCATCCACCGCCGACGCGCCCTCCACGACAACGCCGTCCGTCGCGATCTTCTCACCAGGCCTAACGACGAACACCACTCCCGGACGGAGCTGTTCCACGGGCAGCCGCTTCTCCACTCCCGAACTTTCGAGAACGGAGACATCCTTGGCGCCAAGCTTCATCAACTCCCGGAGTGCCTGACCGGCGTTGCGCTTGGAGCGCTTCTCGAAGTAACGACCAATCAGCACAAACATGATGATGCCGGCCATCGCCTCGAGGTAGATGTTCATATCGGCATCACCAGGAGTGACCGTGAAGTGGAACTCGTGCTTGAGCCCCGGCAGCCCGGCACGCCCGAAGAACAACGCCCACACACTCCAGAGGAACGAAGCGGTCGTCCCCATAGTGATCAGCGTGTCCATGGTGACCTCGCCATGACGCAGATTCTTCAGTGTCGCGCGGTGGAACGGCCAGCCGGCCCACACAAAGACCGGCGCCGAGAGCGTGAGACACAGCCACTGCCAATTAGTGAACTGGAGGGCAGGGATCATCGACATTGCGATGACGGGAGCGGTGAGGATGACAGCGCCGATGACTCGGTTGCGCAGGTCTTCCAGCTCCCGGTCTTTCCCTTCGGGAGCAGCACCCGGTTCCTGTTCGGGCTCCTCCTGCGGAAGCTCAGCGGTGTACCCCGCTGCCACGATTGTGTCGATCAGTTGCTGCGGGTTGATGTCCGCCGGCGCCTCCACATGCGCCTTCTCGGTCGCATAGTTCACGCTCGCGTTAACGCCATCAAGTTTGTTCAGCTTGCGTTGGATACGGTTTGCGCACGACGCACACGTCATCCCGCCGACGGGGATATCAAGGGTGAGAAGTTGCTGCTCAGACATCCGCTTTCCTCTTTGGGGGTTTAGTTTGCGACCGCCTTGTAGCCAGCTTCATCCACTGCTGCGATTACGGCAGCGGTGTCAATGTCTGCATTCGAGGTCACGGAAAGGAAATTCCGGGAGCGGTCAACCTGGACATCAGTGATTCCCGGGAGTTCAGAGACTTCCTCCCGCACCGATGCCTCGCAGTGTCCGCATGTCATGCCAGTAACAGTAAAAGTTTGATTAGCCATACCCCAAAGTATACCCCCTACGGGTATATCTGTAAAGCTATTCGCGCTGACGGTAGCCCGAGTAGGCCCGCCCCGCGAGAGCTGTCGGGAAGGCAAGGTTGAATTCGGGCGGCGCGTGCGGAGACGGCGGGCGACGGTAGACCGCGCCGGAGCCGTCGTCACGCTCGAGGTGCCCGTTGAGGCCTTGCCTGTCGTCATCGTTGGCGGCGTTGTGTTCTTTGCAGGTCATGACCATGTTTTCCATAGTCGTGGCGCCGCCGTTTTTCCTGGCGACCAGGTGATGGGCCTGCCCGGCGTGGGCGGGGCGCGGGCACCCGGGCCACGCGCAGATGGGGTTGTCGAGGATCATCGCGATGCGCTGTTCCTCCGTCGCCAGGCGCGGGTTGTGTATCGGGAGTAGGTCGGTCGGAGTGTTGTGCTCGTCGTAGACCAGCACCCAGCCGGTGTCCGCGAGCAATGCCTCGACGAATTGTCCGGGAGTGAGGACGGATCCGTTGGAGGTCGCCGCAAACCGCGGGCTGTACTCCACGATGTCTTGCGCGGTTACGATGAGCGCGGGCTGGTAACGGAGCTTGTCGACGTCGTCAAGCGGCCCCTCCGACCCGTGTGCCAGGCGTTCTGCCAGCGCTTGACCGACGCACCGATCCCGGGTGTAATCCTCGTGCGCTTTGGCGATTTCAGCTGCGCGCACGGTCAGCGGCGCGACCAGGTCGTCAATCATGTTCGCCGGACCGGTGACCTGCAGATGCTTCATCCCGCGGATGTCCGGATTCCGGGAGACGTGGGCGCGCAGGTGCTGCGGCGGCTCGTCGGTGCGGTTGAGCTCCTTGACCTTGGTTCGCATGTAGGTGTCGAGGCCCTCGAAGTCGTAGGCCGCGGCGGCGCGGGTGAAGTCCAGGCGGTAGTACTCCCGGATTTCGACGTTGTTGAGCTGCCCGGAGCGCTTGTCGATCTGCATGACCGTGTCCAGCGACAGCTTCAGCTCCCGGGCGATTGCGACGGCCTTGTCGCGGGATTCGACGTCCACATCGCCCTCGACGGTGCCGAACAGCCGCTCGGCACAGCGCAGCAGGCGCTTGAGGCGGAAGGGGTCGAAGCCGATGCTGGCTGCCAACTCCCGGTGCCCGGTGGATTTTTCCGGGAGTGCGGCGCGCAGGTCCGCGAGCACGTCAATACCCCGTGTCGCCAGCGCGCTGAGCAGTCCCAATGTCGTCATGGGGCTAAGGCTAGTTTCCGGGAGTGGGCGGCTTCAATCGCTTTTTGGCGTTGTCCACAGCCGTCGTAAAGCATGCACAATCTGCACAAACGGGCTTGACGACGCACTCCCGATGGTGCCCTACCGGAACGCGACCTCTCCCACCGGCCGACGTAACTTCCGGGAGTGGAGGGTGTCGGGAGCGGCGGCCATGTCCTCGCACGCGCGCACGGCGGCCATGAGGTGCTCTTCCTTGGAGGACTGGTAGAACTCGCGGGCGGATTTCGGGAGTTTGGGCTTGTCGTGCAGCGGCATGTCGGAGACGCTGAGTAGCGCGCCGTAGGGCACGCGGAAGCGGTAGCCGTTGGCGGCGATGGTGGCGGATTCCATTTCGACGCCGATGGCGGTGGATTTCTGCAGCTCTCGGTAGAGGTCGGTCTGGGAGCGCCACTCCCAGTTGCGGTCGGAGGTCGACAGCACGGTGCCGGTGCGCAGGCGCTTTTTCAGCTCATCGCCGGTGAGTCCGGAGACGCGGGCGAGCGCGTTGGTGACGGCGAGCTGAATTTCCGCAATTGGCGGGATGGGTTTTTCCAGGGGCACGTAGTTGTCGAGGACTCCGTCGGCGCGGTCGTAACCGTTGGCGAGAATCATGTCGCCGATGCGCATGCGGCCGTCGAGACCGGCGCAGTGTCCGACCATCATCCAGCAGTGCGGGCGCGTGACGGCGAGGCAGTCGGTGATGGTTTTGGCATTCGAGGGGCCGACGCCGATGTCAATGATGGTGATGCCGCATTGGTCGTCGCGAAGCAAGTGGTACGCCGGCATCTGCGAGGCGTACGCGTGCTGACGGCAAATTCCGGGAGTGGGGATGGCGCCGATGTCGTAGCGCTGCCCACCCGGGCACGCCAGCGCCGTGTACCCGTGCGGATTTCCGGGAGTGAGGGTGGCGGCGTATTCGAGGAACACGTCCGTGTGCAGCTGGTAGTTGGTAAATAGCACGAAGCGCTGGATGTTTGCGGCGTGCGACCCGGTGTAGTGCTCGAGGCGCTGGAGGGCGAGGTCGATGCGCTGGGCGGTAAAGAGGCTCAAGGGTTTGATGAGCAGGCCCAGGTAGTCGGCTTCGCCGTCGGCGATGGTGTCGTCGATGCTGGCGGAGTCGATGGGGGTAAACGTCTTCTCCACTGCCGCCAGCATGCTTGCCGACGCCCCTTCCCTCCCCGCCGCTTCCTCGGCGGCCGCGTCGAATCCGCGGCACATCCGGAGTGGGATGGGCTGGTCGGAGACGCGCACCTCGACTTCGCCGCCGTGGTTGGCGAGCAGGTCGGTAATTTGCTCGATGAGGTAGGTGCGGAACATCACCGGGCGGGTGATGGTGGTGGCATACACTCCCGGACGGTCGACGAAGCCGTGTGACAGGGAGGGGTCGACATCCTCGACGGCGCTGCCGGCCGGGACGGTGAAGCGTAGTTCGGGGTAGTAGGCGCGCACCGGCCCACTCCCGGAATTTCCTTCGGTGGCGGCGGTGTACTGCTCGACTAGGTAGGCCATCCCTGCCCGGTGGATTTCGGTGAGCCGGTCGACGGCTGCGGCGGCGTCGGTGTAGAAGTCGCCTTCGCCTTCGGTGGGCCAGAACGGGGGTGTTGCGGAGTCTCGTACCTGCATAGCCCAAGGCTAGGCGGAGAGGTTCCCGCGCGCATCCGCGCCGCGCTCATCACGCCAGGCACGCGCACGCAACCAGCTCAGTGCCGGCTCCACACTCCTTCGCGGCTGCGGCGGACCTCGAAGACCTGGTGTACGTGGTAGCCGCCGATGGTGGGGATGGTGAGGAAGTGGCGACCGTCGTCAAGCTCGTGCCAGAGGATGCGGCCGTAGCGTACGCCGTCGCGGACGTGGGCGCTGAGGTAGTCGGCGCGTTGCTGGCCGCGGAGGGTGGCGTAGAAGGCGGGGTCGACGGGTAGTTGGACGAGATTCCGGGAGTGGGGGTCGATGTCGGCTTCTTGCAGCCGGATGGCGACGGGTCGGCCGTCGACGAGGAGGTCAGCAGTGTGACGGCTGAGGCGGATGATGTGGACGTCGCTTATTGTGGTGTGCATTTGGCGCTCCTATTCGCTCTTCCCCGCAGGCGGTCTGTGGGGCTGATCTTCCTTTGGGGCACCGGGTCCGCGAATCGGGCGGTTGCCTATCGACGCTGTCAAAGGCCATTTCTCGTCGATATCTTGTGATCGTGTCGCCCACCCTAACACCAACTAGACAGCTTTGTCTACCATCTCTCGCACGCTTTACGACGAGGCCCCACCCCGCCACTCCCGGAAGCTACCCCCTCCCCGTCAGCACCAGGACCACCAGCGCCACGTTGAGCGCGATAATGAGCCCGCAGATAATCCACGCAACTCGGCGCAGTAGTGGGGTGTTGGCCCAGATGCCCATCTCGGCACGCGAGGAGGTCATGCGCACCAGCGGGACCAGCGCAAACGGGATGCCAATCGACAGCACCACCTGACTGAGCACCAGCGCCCACGTCGGCTCCACGCCGCTGGCGATAATGAGCAGCGCCGGAATGATGGTGACTATTCGGCGCACCAGCAACGGCACGTGCACCTTCAGCAGGTCGCGCATAATCAGGTCACCGGCGTAGCAACCGACAGAGGACGACGCCAGCCCGGAGGCCAACAACCCAACGCCGAAGAGCACGCCCACCACGGGGCCAAGCACGCTGGTCACGGCAGCGTGAGCGCCTTCGATGGAGTCAGTCCCCTCCACTCCCGGAAGTGCTTCGGCCGCGAGACACAGCATGCCGATATTCACCGACCCAGCCAGCACGAGGGCACCGAAGACATCGAGGCGCGTGGCCCGTAGGTGCTGGCGCAGCGAGGAGTCATCTTCCACCTTGTACTCGCGGTCGCGCACCAGCCCGGAGTGCAGGTAGACCGCATGCGGCATCACGGTCGCACCCAGCATGGATGCCGCCAGCACCACGGTGTGCGCGCCTTGGAAACGCGGCAGAATTCCGCTGGCCATCTCCCCGAGACTCAGGCCCGTGACAAACAGCCCGGCCAGGAACCCCACCGTAATGACCAGCAGGAACGCCACAATCACGCCCTCAAAAGTGCGTTGCGAACGCCCACCCTGCAGCAGCAACAGCCCCAGCGAGACCACGCCAACAATGACGCCACCGAGCAGCATCGGCGTCCCGAAGAGCAGGTACAGCGCGGTGGCGCCACCAATAATTTCCGCCACATCCGTCGCTGCCGCCACAATCTCGGCCTGCACCCAGTACGCCAGCCGCCCCGGCCGGTTCGAACCGAAGCGGTCGGCAACGCCCTCAGTTAGCGACCGCCCCGTCACCAGGCCATACTTCGCCGACAGGTACTGCACAACCATCGCCATAAGGTTGGACACCACCAACACCCACAGCAGCAGATACCCGTAGCTCGCGCCCGCAGACAGGTTCGCAGCCACATTTCCGGGGTCCACGTAGGCAATCGCCGCCACAAACGCAGGTCCCAACAGACTCGTCATGGGCTTGCGGTTTTTCTCGCTTGACCACGTCACTTGCGACCCTTGTGCCCCTGAATCTTTCACCCGGCCATTATTTCACGGCCTCGACACTAAATCTTCAATCAGCCCAAAATTTGGGCAGCCATGGTGCCACCGAGATTTACCAGGCGGTCGGGGATGTCGTCGTCAAGCGAGCCGACGAACACGACGGGTTCGGCCGCAAGCTCCCACTTGTAGCCGGTCGTGATGGTTTTCATGGCGTTTTCCGCGCCGGTGGTGTCGAAGCCGCCGCGGATCCAGTAGGAAAATGGCAGCCCCTTGGTAACTTCCTGTGCCTCCCGGAAGGTGGTGTCGAAGAAGTGCTTGAGCGCGCCGGAGATGTATCCAAAGTTGGCGGAGGTACCGAGCAGGATGGCGTCGGCGCTGGTCAGGTCATCGATGGTGGCGTCGAGAGCCTCGACAACCTTGACATCCACGCCCTCTAGCGCGGGGTCGTTGGCCCCCTCGAGCGCATGGCTTAAGACTTCCTGCAGAAGCGGGGTCGGGGAATGGTGGACGACTAGAAGAGTAGGCATGCCCCGAGGGTATCGGCAGTGATAGGGTAAGCGCAGGTTTCAGCAACAATCCAATGTTTATCAATTCGAGTAAACGTGGCGTCCAGTAAGAAAGCCTCAAATTCGTACTGAACTAGGCGGCAATCGAAGAACGGAAAAATAGATGGAACCATACATCGGAATTGCAGTTTTTGAGTTAACAAAGCAAAGAGATTCAACCTCGGCGAATGAGAGCTTCTTCCGTGAGGACTTATACATTGTCTTTGCCGATTCTGATAGCGCCGCATACGCGCAGGTCGAAGCATTAGCCCACGAAAATGAATTAGCCCCAGAAGATCCTTCCCACTCGGGAGGATCTGTCACGTTGCGCCACATCGTCGATGTCGCCCCCGCTCTTTACGGTCGCGTCGATACAGACATCGACATCTATTCTCGCCACTTCGCATCCCTCGAGGATTACAAACGCTTCGAAATGAAATTAGGTGGCAAAGATCCTCTAGCGGAATCCTAAGACCCATATCATGAACCGCTCCCGCAATTTTGCAGTTGCTGCACTTCTCTTAGCCTTGGCTTGCTACATTGGACTGTTTTTCGTCAGCACTGCACTCTCCGATGCCTGGACAATACCCCTCGCTGTCGGTGTCTTCGGATTCGGCCTAATCAGCTTCCTAACAGCGCTGAAAGCCCGATCAAACGGTTTGACGATTGTGGCGGCACTAGTTGCTTTCACACTCTTGCCGATAACGTATGCGCTAGCGATAGTTCTCGGCGGGCCCTAGAAAATCACCTGTTCGCGCGGAATTTCCAGACCCGCACGCAGGGCCTCCGGAAGGTCGGCAATGGAGTCGAGCTCTAGGCTCCCGCCACCATCGATGCCATCACCGCCACCGAGCGAATCCAAAATCCACCGCTGCGCTGCATCCGCGGGCACCTCACCGAGAGTCACGTCGCCATCGCGCTTGGACAGTCGCCGCCCTTCAGAGTTCACCACCAGCGGAACGTGCACGAACGAAGGTGCGGTGTGACCGAGCAATCCGGCTAAGTACGCCTGCCGCGGGGCCGAGGACATCAGGTCATCGCCACGCACAACCTCGGTGACACCCTGCTCGGCATCATCGACGACGACCGCCAGGTTGTAGGCCCACATGCCATCGGCACGCTGGAGGACAAAGTCATCGATCGGAGCGGTAATCTCGCCATGCAGTTCATCGGTCGCGGCCCCCTCACGCACCTGCGATTTCAGGCGTAACGACGACCTCCTCCCCGCTGCCGCAAATTCGGCCTTTTTCGCGGCGAGGTGCTCGTCGTCAAGCAAACGGCACGTGCCGGGATACTGACCTGGCACGCCATGCGGCGCGGAGGAGGCGGCGAGGATTTCGCGGCGAGTGCAGAAGCAGGGATAGGTCAAGCCGCGTTGCGTGAGGTTGGCGAGCGCGGATTCATACAGGTCAGAGCGTTCAGACTGGCGGACCGGCGTGCCATCCCAGTCGATGCCGATGGCCTCCAGATCGGCGAGCTGCTGCGCCTCATACTCGGGGCGGGAGCGCTGGCGGTCGATGTCCTCGATACGCACGATGAAGCGGCCACCCTGCGCGCGGGCGTGCGCCCACGCGAGAACCGCGGTGCGCAGATTTCCCAGGTGCAGCCGACCGGTCGGCGAAGGGGCGTAGCGGCCGGTGGGAGGTAGGAGCGTTGAACAGTTGATGGTTATCGCTTGCTTTAAATTGGCCACCATTACAGATTAGCGAGCCGACTAGAAGAAATGCGACAATCCCTTCATCCAATTAAAGTTCATACAATCTTACATATTGACTATCGGCTACCCCCAGATTAGACGGTTACCAAAATAACGTCATTAATCCCCATAGGACATTAATTATTTTGTTATAGTTTTCCCATGTCGGCCTATCAAACATATTTGAAGACACTCAATAATGACTAAAAAGGGACACATAACCCGTCGTAAATTCACATCATTAATCCTAGCTGTAAGCGCTACCGTCACATCTCTTTGCGCAATGCATCCAGGAACAGCCTCCGCAAGCCCACATAGCGCTGACACATTACTCGACCAGGGAACAACCGTCTTTGGAGGCAGCGCACAGAGCAACAACCCTGCATCATATGATTATGTTCCCAAAACATCGACAGCTACTTCCGCCGTGAGAAGCGCTTCAGGATATGCATGGATTCCAGCATTCCACTACCAATTTGGAGGGGTAAACATCCCAGTTCCCGGCGGACAAATCTTCCACCGCATTGATGGCCAGCGCACTCACATTAACGAAGAAACTGCCACATACAGCGCACCTGCGAATATTTGCAATTATCGTTTCGACTTCCAAAATCGCGATAATTTCGGCCGAATTGTATCTACTAGATCGACTGGCATACATAACGGTTGTCAATTCGGAATGGTGGGGCATGCGCCACTCAAGAACTTTGATATCCAACCTGGAATGATGTGCGCCCGCCTTTTCGTAAGTGGATCTTTCCGAGGTGAGCAATGTCACCACATCTACAGATAAAATCACTACAGTTCATTTCCGCTGCAGGAATAGCGGTAAGCATTCTTTGCATACTAGGTATCGCAAATGGCATGTATACGCTGGGACAGCTTGCTCAGCAAACTACTCACATGAGCACAACCGCTGTCACTACAAAGGCCGACAGGGCATTGCTCTATTCTGAAATTTCTCTAGTGTCTCTCATCGTTAGCTGCATTGCACTATTTATTTGCAGCATTCGTATGAAAAATATTAGTTACGAGAAGAAATCCTAGCGGCTCACAGAGAGACTGGACCCCCGGAGATTTCGGCTCTCGCTAGAAAAATTCAACCTCGAAGACTTCATCGGCGCTCGCTTGGAGCCCTAAGCGGCAGGTAACATTCCCTCCCGTGACAAATAACGAAAACCTGCCCAAGTCTGGGCCGGGCAACGCCGAGGCTGCCGCTGTGAGCACCTCGCACGCGCCCGAGAACGCAACTAAGTCCGAATCCACAGCACACACTCCACGCCACATCCCGGTACCGAAATCGCTGTACCCGATGTTCACGGCGATTTTCATCGGCGTGCTGATTGTCTCCAACATCACCGCCACCAAGGGCGTGGAAATCTTCGGCCTGGCCACCGACGGTGCCTTCTTCCTCTTCCCCTTGAGCTACGTCATCGGCGACGTGCTTTCCGAGTGCTACGGCTACAAAGCCACCCGCCGCACCGTGTGGACCGGTTTCGCCATCCTCGCCGGCGCAATGCTCTGCTTCTTTGCCGCCATCAAGCTCCCGGCGGCGCCGTGGTACGAAAATCAGGAAGCATTCGCCACCGTGCTGGGCACCGTCCCGCAGCTTGTTCTCGCAGGTCTGGCCGGTTATGTCGTCGGTCAGCTGCTCAACGCCTGGTCGCTCAACGCCATTAAGAAGCGCACGGGTGAAAAGGCTCTCTGGGCGCGCCTGATGGGCTCGACTGTGGTCGGCGAGTTCGTCGATACGCTCATCTTCTGCTCCATCGCCGCCACCGCGATCGGCATCGACACCTGGGGTACCTTCGTCAACTACGTCATCGTCGGCTTCATCTGGAAGACCGCCGTCGAAATTGTAGTCATGCCAGTCACCTACGCCGTCATCGCGTGGGTCAAGCGCCGCGAAGGCTACTACGACACGCACGTTCCCGCTTAACGACGAAAAAAGTGCCGCGACCTCGCCTGAGATGCGAGTAGTCGCGGCACTTTTTGTTTTTTACTTCACATCCCGTTTGGCATTGGCCCAATGAGCAACGCCAACAGCCACAACAATCCAGGCCACCAGCACCACGATGTTGAACCACATCGGCTGCGTCATCCCAGCTTCAAACCCGGTGCGAGGATTCTCCGGATTTGCCATCAGACCACCCAGCTGCGTTGACAACTGCTGAATGCGTGCACCCGGCGTGACCAGCCACAGTGGCCGGAAAATCGCATACGCGAGCGCCGCGAACTCCAGCATGCTTTCCACCACCAGAATCCACACCAGCGGAATAGCGACAGCGGCCACGCGCGAGCGCGTCAACACTCCCAGCGACATCGCGATTAGTCCAAACACTACAAAGCCAAGCACTCCGGCGAGCATGTCCGTGGCAGCGTCGCCGCCCTTGAACTCCACGCGCGGGGAAACCGTCACCGATAACCAAGCAAGCGCCACACCGATGAGCCAACAGACAGCAATCAACACAAGCGTCAGCGTCATCCGCGCGGACAGCCACAGACTCCTTCGGTCCTGCGTCAAGAACGCATGCGCATTCATCTGATCGTTGTACTCACCCGCCAGGGTGGAGCCGCCAAAGGCAATCACAATCATGTTGAAGATCACGGTCCCCAACAGCAGTAATTCCCAATCAGCGGTCGCACCAGCATCCGCCGCCATGCTGAAAGCCGCCATCGGCCCAGCTATCGAACCGACCAACAGCACCACATACACCCACGTGCCACGCAGGCTGGCTAGCTTCGTCCATTCCGACCGCAAAGCGTTTCCAAAACTCATCTCAGTCACTCCCCTACTGCCCAATCGCCTGCGCGCGGTATTCCTGCGATTCCTGGGTCGCAGCCAGGAACTTTTCCTCCAGGTTGTCGCGCTTCGTGTGCAACCGCGTCACCAATAGCCCCTCACGCAAGGCAGCAGCCGCAATGTCGCGGCGGAGTTGCTGCTCGCTGATGCCGTCGTAAAGCGGAATGCGCAATTGCTTATCGACGTCAACCCCACGCGCCACCGGCCCCAACGCCTGCAGCAGCCGTGCCGGATCATCGACCTCAACTTCGATGACCGTGCCGTCAGCGAGGAACTCATCCATGCTGTACTCGCCGATCATGCGGCCGCGCCCGATGACGACGATGCGGTCGGCGGTGAGCTGCATCTCGGAAAGGAGGTGCGACGACACGAGGACCGCACAGCCCTGAGCGGCCAGCGCCTTGATGGTGTGGCGCATCCACGAGACGCCTTCGGGGTCCAGGCCGTTGACCGGCTCATCCAAGATCAGATGCTGCGGCTTGCCGAGCAGAGCCGCCGCCACTCCCAGCCGCTGCTTCATACCCAGCGAGTAGCCGCCGACCTTGTCCTTCGCCGCCTCGGTCATACCGACCTGCTCAAGGCACTCCTCCACGCGGGTGTCGGGGATGCCGGCACCGCGGGCGAGGGCCCGCAGATGAGCGCGGCCCGAACGAGCCTTGTTGTGCCAACCGGCATCCAGAATTGCACCGGCGATGCTGGGCTTATTCTTCAGCGTGGAAAAGGGCTGGTTGCTGTAGGTGTTGCCCTGGGAATCCGTCCCGGTGAACAAGGCCTGGCCCGTGGTCGGGGCATCGAGGCCCAGCATGCAGCGCATGGTGGTGGACTTGCCGGAGCCATTTGGGCCGAGAAAACCTGTCACTACACCGTCGGGAACGGTGAAGGACAGGTCATCGACGGCTAATTTCGAGCCATACTTCTTGCTGAGTCGTTCAACCGTGATCATGTCCTCCATGATGCCGGTTGAGACTGCCTCGCGCAGTAGAGCTAGGTCTAGTTTTGGGCTTCCCCCCCCCCGGGCCCGCCCAGCCGTCACTTCACGCCACTGGACTGATTCGGGTGTTCCCTGCCACTTCACGCCACTGGTGTCACCTCATGCCACCTCCACAGATGGCACGAGGTGACATGGCTGTCGTGAAGTGCGAAAAGGCAGAAGCCTAGCCACAGCCCAGCCACAGCCCAACCGACCCAAGCACTCCCCAGCACACCCCAGCCCAGCCGTCCCCTAATTCCCCACCGCACGGCCACCGTTGGCGTAGTAGCGGCCCATGAACTCATCGCGATACTCGAAGAACCGGTCCTCCAGGATCGCAGCGCGAATGTTCTCCACCAGCTGCACCATGAAATACAGGTTGTGAATCGTGCACAGCGTGCCAGCCAGGTACTCCTTGGCCTTCAACAGATGATGCAGGTAGGCCCGGGAATAATTCAGCGAAGTATAGGAAGGCACCTCCGCATCCACGGGCCGGAAGTCGTTCTTGAAGCGGGCATTCGTCAAGGTCATCCGACCATCGAGCGTGTACACACCACCACGTCGGGCAAGCCTCGTCGGAGCCACGCAGTCAAAGGTGTCGGCACCGGCCTCGACAGCGGCAAAAATATCGTCCGGCTCGGAAATCCCCAGCAGGTGGCGGGCGCGGTCGTCGGGAAGCTCGTCGTTGACCCAACCGCAGATCAGGCCCAGATTCTGCTTCTCAATCGCCCCACCAATGCCATAGCCGTGGAAGCCGAGCTGGCCGGCGTCCTCGAACTCGCGGGAGAGCTCCACCAGCCCGCGCGCGGCCTTGCGGCGCAGGTCTTCATACTGCGCACCCTGCACGACACCGAATAACTGCTGGATGGGCAACTGGCCGTCGTCAAGCGAATGGACATGCGCGTCAACCTGACCGCGCGAAACTGTCAGCTCGTTGTGAGCCTGAAGGCAACGGCGCGCCCAGCGGTGCGTGCGCTCGACGGATGCCTCCTGGTAGCCGCGGGTGTTCATCAGCGTGGTGAGCTCGTCAAACGCCATCATGATGTCGGCGCCCAGCGCGTGCTGAATACGCATGGACACCTCCGGCGTGAAACGGTGCTCGGAGCCATCGATGTGCGAGCGGAAAGTCACGCCGTCCTCGTCGACGAACGCGTTGCGCTCTTTGCCCTCGGCGACGATGTCGTCTTTCTGCATGCCGGTGACGTCCATCGCGAGGGTCTTCTTAAAGCCCGCGCCGAGGCTGAGCACCTGGAATCCGCCGGAGTCGGTGAATGTCGGGCCGTTCCAGTTGGAGAACTTTGCCAACCCGCCGGCCTGGTCGACGATTTCCTCGCCGGGCTGCAGGTACAGGTGGTACGCATTCGACAGCATCGCCTGCGCGCCGGTGGATCGCACCTGCTCTGGCGTGAGCGTCTTCACGCTCGCCTTCGTGCCGACCGGAATGAACGCCGGCGTAGCAATATCGCCATGCGGGGTGTGGATGGTGCCAGCACGTCCGCGCGCGCCTTCGATTTGCTTTACGACGTCAAAGCCCGTCGTCCTCGACTGCGACATGAAGCTCCTTGGTTGTGGTCCAGTGCTAATGCCTTGAGGTTACCTGGGCGCTATTCGCACGTTACTCAGCGCTGTCGTTTTCCTCGGATTGGGCAGCGTTTTCCGGGTCCCACACGGCGCGGCTACGACGTGGCGCTTCCTCTTCGAGTCCTTCGCGCTTCATCAGTTCCGCAACCGTAATCTTCTTCCGCTTACGAGCCGGGCTGTAGTACGGGCGGACCTCGACGTCCTTGGCACTTTCCGGGTTCGGCTGGGCATCGGTTGGTTCAGCTGGCGCGGGCTGCATGAGCTGTTCGGTCGGCTCTGGCTGTGCCGGCTGCTCCGGATCAAAAGGCGCCGTAGGGGCGGACAGTTCGGCCTGCTCAGAGCGTTCGGCCTGCTCAGCCTGGTCAGCGGGTTCGAGCTCCTTCAGCTTTGCCTTCTTCCGCTTCGGAATCCAGCGGTTACGCTTCTTGGTCGCGACAGCCACAGCGGTACCACCAGCTGCGCCCGTTGCAGCGGCTGCGCCCTCTGCGCCAGCACCGACTTCACCATCGGCACTGTCTGCTTGGTCCTCGTCCTCATCAGCGTCAACGTCGCCAAAGCCACGCCCAGCGCCTTCGCTTTCGGGCAACAGGGACTCACCGCGAGCCATACGCTCGCGGCGGCCCTTCTCCACCAGTTCCTCGGAAACCTCTTCCAGGGCAGAGCCTTCGACATCCACAGAAGGCAACACCTTGTCCAGCCACTTCGGCATGTACCAAGTAGCGCGGCCAAGCAGGAACATGGCTGCCGGGATGAAGGTCATGCGGATAACGAAGGCGTCGAAAAGCACTGCGGCACCCAGCGCGAAACCGAATACCTTGATGATCGCCAGGGGTTGCCCGGCGAACGCCGCGAAGACGGAGATCATAATAATCGCAGCGGCCGTGACCACACGAGCGCCGAGAGTAAAGCCTTCAACGACCGATTCTTCGACCGCGTTGTACTTCGATTCTGGCGAGGATTCACCCTTGTTGTGGGTGTAATGCTCGCGCATGCGGGAAACCAGGAAGACCTGATAGTCCATGGCCAAACCGAACGTCACACCAATGAGGAAGATTGGCACAAAGCTGACCAGCGGACCCGGAGTGCTAATCACTCCCCAGAGGCCATCCTGGAAAAATGCCACCGTGACACCGAATGCGGCTGCGACAGAGAGCAAGAAGCCCACACCAGCAGTCACCGGCACCATCAGGGAGCGGAAAATCATCAGTAGCAGAATCACTGCCAGACCCACGACAACGCCCAAGTAGAGCGGCATTGCGCCCTGGAGACGGTCGGTGATGTCAATTTCGATAGGAACCAGGCCAGTGACACCGGTGAATAGGCCGGTGGTTTGCTCAATCTGCTTCTGCTGATCGCGCACCGCGTTCATCAGCTGCTTGGTCGCAGGATCGAGCGGACCCGACTTCGGGGTCATAATCATCTTGACCGCAGTGCCGTCATGATTCATGCCAATCATCTGGATGTGCTCGACACCGACATTGGATTTGAACTGGTCGACAGCGTAGCTATAGGAAGCCTTACGGGCGGCCTCGATGTCAGAGAGTTCCGGGTTGGTCTGTTTCAGGGACTCGATAAGTGGTTTGAGCACCGGTGCGTCGGGCTTCACATCATCCGACTTGGCAATAATGATGAGCTGTGAATTACGTCCCGCGCCGAAGCCCTCTTCAATCATGGTGATGGCCTTGCGGTTCGTGCTGTCCTTCGCCGCAGTGGAGTCCGACGGCAGCGCCAGCTTCAAGTGCATGGCCGGGTAGGCCAACGCCAACAGCAAGACAATACAGCCGACCAGGAACAGGCCGGGAGCCTTGTGCACGAAGGTGACCCAGCGGCGCCCCATCGTCATCTCGCCGAAGAAGGAAGAGCGGCGTCCCTTGCGCGCATTACGCGAGGGGTTGCCGGCAACACCAGGCACGCGACCAGCGAAGACCTTGTCGCCCAGCAGAGACATAACTGCCGGCAGCAGAGTCAGAGAGACCAACACTGTGAAGGCCACCGTGATTGCCGCCGAAATACCCATCAGGGACATGAACGGCACCTTGGCAACCGTCAGCGCTGCCAACGCGACAATCACAGTGAGGCCAGCGAAAACCACAGCGGAGCCAGCCGTACCGGTAGCCATGCCGATGGCGTCTTCGTTGGTCATCCCTCGGGCTCTTTCTGCCCTGTAGCGAGAGAGGATGAACAGTGCGTAGTCAATACCGACAGCCAGGCCGAACATGACGGCAAGCACCGGGGTAATCGAGTTGACGTCAGTGAATGCGGTCATCAATGTCACACCAAAGACACCGATGATGATGCCCACTACCGCCGTCACGATAGGCAGGAACGAAGCCACCAGAGAGCCGAAGGTGACAACCAGCACGATAAACGCCACGGTCACACCGATAATCTCCGAGGTCGGAGCTACCTCAATCGCGGGCTGCATGCCGGGGCCAGAGGCCTCGACCTTGATACCTGCGTCACGACCGGCCTGCATCGCGTCGAGAAGCGCCTGCATATTCTCCGGCTCGATGTCCTGCGGCATCTTGGCATCGAAAACGAAGGTGGAAATACCGTAGCGACCGTCATCGGACACGGTACGCATGGCATTGGCATCGGCCTCGGCAACATCCTTGGGCAGGCCAGCGGCCATGCCCTGTTCCTTGACCATCGCCTGCATCTTCGGATTGAGGTCTACCGGGTTGTGAAGTTGCAAATCGTCGGCGATTTGGCCGACATTGTCGCGGATGCCGTTAATGACCTGGTCAACAGCTTCTTTATTCTGTGGGTCATCGAGCCTCTGCCCCTCAGGAGCCTCGAAGGCGACATAAATACGCTGCTCTCGAATTGGGTTCGGAACATCGGGGAACTTTTCCTCAATCACGTGCGAAGCCGTTGCCGACGGCATGCCGGGGATCGAGAACTGGTCGATGAACCCCTTCTGGAATGCGGCAACTGCACCGCCCAGCCCCGCCAAAATCAGGAACCACGCGATGATCACAGTCCATTTATGCAGGTAGGAGAACCTGCCGAGTTTGAACAAGGCCTTTGCCATGTCAAGTTTCCCTTACGTCTAATATTCGCCTGGACCGCCCCCAACTGCAGCTTCCCCAAGTTCGCGCTAACAAAGCACTCTCTCGGACTTCACCTGCAGTTTGAAGCCTCTTCGCTACTCCGATGCTAGCGACCACCCCGGATTGGCCAACATCAACTCTGGCGCTGACGCGGTCATTGGGGGCGGGCACGACATAAAAACCGGAAATACTTTTGCTAAGAGTAGCGGACTTCCCGGATAAACGTGAACAATGGGGTGTGTGTTACTGATGTTATTTTTGGGACTTAGGTGCTCCAGTTCGGGCGCCTCACCATTTGCCGCTTTACGACGGACACCTCCCACACCTCCACCACCCCCAGACAATCAGGGCCGATTAAATGCAAAACCCCCGGGGCTCCTACTTAAAGGAACCACCGGGGGTTTTATTGGCGGTGACGGAGGGATTTGAACCCTCGGTACGGGGTTACCGCACAAAGCATTTCGAGTGCTTCACCTTCGGCCGCTCGGACACGTCACCGCTAAAAAACGTTACAGGTAGCCCCTTTATCTACCAAATCCCCAGGTCAGAGTAGCCAGGCCTCCGCCAAGCCGTACGCGCTGCACTACACCCTGCGCCACCCCAAGCCCGTCAACCCTCCACCGCGCTATTCGGGGTGGCCAACGCCCGCTGAGATATGAAGGAATAGTCTGTAGCTTGAAATCTAGAAACTTAAACACAGAAGTACAGCCACACAGAAAGGGTTCTCCCTCATGATTCGTTCCGCCATCATCGGCTACGGCAATTTGGGCCGCAGCGTCGAAAAGGTCATCGCTGACCAGCCGGACATGGAACTCGTCGGCGTTTTCTCCCGTCGCGATTCGCTGGACACTGAGGCCCGCGTACTCCCGGCGGCGGATGTCGAAAAGTACAAGGATGAGGTAGACGTGCTGTTCGTGTGCCTCGGCTCGGCCACCGATGTCCCGGAGCAGGCTCCTGAGCTGGCAAAGAACTTTACGACGGTCGACACCTACGACAACCACCACGAGATTCCGAAGCACCGCGCGGCCATGGACGCCGCCGCCCGCGAAGGTGACAACATCGCCATGATCTCGACCGGCTGGGATCCGGGCCTGTTCTCCCTGAACCGCGTCCTGGGCGCTGCTATCCTGCCGGGCGCAGACCAGATGACCTTCTGGGGACCGGGTCTGTCGCAGGGCCACTCCGATGCCGTGCGTCGTGTGCCGGGAGTAAAGAAGGGTGTCCAGTACACCAAGCCGAACCCGGAAGCTATCGAGGCCGTGAAGAAGGGCGAGGGCGCAGACCTGAAGGGCAACGAATGCCACCTGCGCCACTGCTTCGTCGTCGCCGAAGAGACCGGCAACGCCGACGAGGACGCCAAGCTCAAGGAGCAGATCCGCGAAACCATCGTGACCATGCCGGATTACTTTGCCCCTTACGAGACCATCGTGGACTTCATCTCCGAGGAGGAGTTCGACCGCGACCACCAGGGCATGCCGCACGGTGGTCAGGTCATTACCCGTGGCCAGGCCGGTACCTCCGGTCACGTCATCGAGTTCGGCCTCGACCTGGAGCGCAACCCCGACTTCACCGCAGCTGTCCAGGTTGCCTACGGTCGCGCTGCCTACCGCCTGAAGCAGGCCGGCGAGACCGGTGCCCGTACCGTCTTCGAGATCGCCCCGTACCTACTGTCCGCCGAACCACTGGATGACCTGGTGGCCCAGAAGCTGTAACCAGCCCCAACGCTGGCAGCCGGCCATCGAAACACAAAGAACCCCAACCGCCTCCGCATACCAGACGCGGAGACGGTTGGGGTTATCTCTACCCGAGAACTAAGCGCTTTACTTGTCAGTCAGCTTGCCCAGGGTCTCAGTGGCCTTGTCCTTCAGGTCCTCAGCACCCTGCTTGACCTTCGAAGCAGCCTGCTCGCCCTTGCCCTGGTTTGCCAGGTCGTCGTTGCCAACGGCGTTGCCGGCAGCTTCCTTAACCTTGCCGCCCAACTCGTCGGCCTTGTTCTGCAGCTCGCTCATTATGTAAGCCTCCTATGTAAACGACTTATCTATTCTCTAGAGCCACCGTCAGGCAGCTCCACTGGCTTCGACGGTACGTGAAAAAGAAGGCCCGTCACGGCCACGACGGGAATTGTGACCTAACTGTGACCCCGCTCACGCTCCCGACTGTCGTTGCCGTTCGAAGAATTCCCGCAGGTAAACGGAGCATTCGTCGGCAAGCACACCCCCGCGCACCTGCGGCGTGAACGCGTGGGCGGGATCGCGGATGACATCGGCGATAGAGCCGCACGCGCCGGTCTTGGGCGACCACGCGCCGAAGACCACGCGCCCCACGCGCCCCATGACGCACGCGCCGGCGCACATCACGCACGGCTCCAGCGTCACGACCAACGTGCACTGCTCCAGCCGCCAGCCGTCACCAACGACGCGGGTGGCCTCGCGCAACGCAATGACTTCGGCGTGGGCAAGCGGGTCACCATCAGCTTCCCGACGGTTCGAACCCCGGCCCACAACCTTGCCCTCGGCATCCACGACCACGGCTCCTACCGGCACATCCCCGGGTGCCGTGTGAGCAGCTTCGGCAATAGCCAGGCGCATCCACTCTTCGTCGAGAATGTCCTGTTTTCGACGGGGCAGGGCGCTTGGCCGACCAGCTGGCTGGCTGGCCGCAAGGGCGCTTGGCCGCCCGGTCAGATGACCTTTGTCAGGGTTAGTCGTCATAGGGGTCGTAGTCGTCATCGTCGCCGTCGTAATCCAGGTCAGCGACATCGGCGAGCTCCTCGGCACACCCCAACTCTTCGGCAATGGCCAGAAGCTGCTCGGACGCCCACAGTGACTGATCGTCACAGATAGACTCCAGGGCTTCCTCCGAACAACCCAGGTCAGCGAGGATATCCATGTCTCCTTCAGCCCAGGCGTCGACATCGTCGAGCTCGTCCTCGTCGAGGTCGGGGATATCCAAATCCAGCTCGTCGAACACATCTGCCGCAATGTCATCGGTTACGGCAGCGGTAGCGTCGGAAAGCACAACGCGCAGCGACCCAACTCCCTGGCGCACGAGAATGAAGTAGTCGTCGTCGATATTGAGCATTCCGACAGCAGCGCGTTCCGAACGCAGATTGCGCAGCGCCTGTGCGGCGTCAGCGAGCGAATCGGTGGCGTCGTCCCCGAGGTCGACGACGCGCCAACCGCGCTCCCCCATAGTTACGGCAACCGCGAAGGAGCGGTCGTCATCGGAGGTGTACCCTCCGGAAAAGGTCGTGCTCATAACCCACAACGCTAGTCGCTGTATGTCATGCTTGTCAGGTGAGCAATTTCGAGTCCCCCTCCCCTGCTTCGTCCTCCCTGTCGGCTGCACAACTACCCGCGGTATGCATCCTCGGTTTGGGCCTCATCGGTGGCTCCATGATGCGCGATCTGCGGGCCCATAACGTCGAATGCTTCGGTTGGAATCGCTCGTCCGCGACGGTCAAGGAAGCCACGAAGGAGGGATTCGACGCCAGTACAGATCTTCAAGCCACGCTCGAACGCGCGGAGGCCAGCCGCGCGCTCATCGTGATCGGCACCCCCATGACAGTCGTCGGCACGATGCTCGACGCCGTCAATGAGCACGCCCCCAGCTGTGGCATTACGGATGTGGTCTCCGTGAAGGCGGCCGTCGCCGCCGAGGTCTCCGCTCGCGGGATGGAGGAACGCTTCGTCGGCGCGCACCCAATGGCGGGGTCCGCGCAGGCGGGCTGGTCCGCCACGCTCGAAGGGCTTTTCGACGGCGCCCCCTGGGTCATCACCTACGACCTGGCAGCTGCTGCCGACGCTGCGGGCAAGCCCGTCCCGGAGCGCTGGATTGAGGTCTTTTCGCAGGTCGCCAACTTGGGAGCAGCTCTTGGCAGTCAGCTCATTCCAGCGCTAAGCGATCACCACGATGCCAGCGTCGCCCGCATCTCCCACATGCCACACCTGGCAGCCTACGCAATTGCCGCCGCCGGTGAAGCCGGTGGTCCTCTGGCCATTTCGCTGGCGGCCGGCTCTTTCCGCGACTGCACTCGCGTCGCCGCCGCTGCTCCCGACATGGTCATGTCCTGGTGCGAGAACAACACCGAACCCGTGCTCGCCGCGCTTGACGACGTCATCGAGCGCCTCACCGCCGCGCGCACCCAGTTGGCCACCGAGGGAACCGCTATGGACCTGGCCAAAACCGGTCAGATTGCCCGTGTTCGCTACGAGGCCCGCCCCGCTCACCGCCCGATTTTCCGACTGCGCGTCGGCGAGGGCGACTGGATCAACCAGTTGAAGTTGGCCGAAAGCGTCGGCGGGCAAGTAGATGTGTTCTAGTGTGGAACTATGTTTTCCCCCGAGCTGCACACCAGCCTCGCAGGCATCACTGTCGTCAACTTCGCCATTAACGTTCCGGGACCACTGACCGCTCAGCATTTGGGCCAGCTAGGCGCCCGGGTGATTAAGGTCGAACCACCCACAGGCGACCCGCTCGGTTCCTTCGGCCGCCCCTGGTATGAAGCTATGTCCGCAGGTCACGAGATTATCCAGGCGGACCTGAAGAGCGATGAGGGCCGCGCACAGCTGAGCTCGCTGATTGATGAGGCCGATGTGGTCATCACCTCGGTTCGCCCCTCCGCGCTGGAACGCATGGGGCTGGCGGGTCTCCATGAGCGCCCGAATGGGCCGGTGCATATCGACATTGTCGGTGATACCAAAGCTCCAGAAACACCTGGCCACGACCTGACCTACCAGGCAGAGGCCGGAACTCTCACGCCTCCGGCCATGCCGCCGGTGCTATTAGGCGACATCCTGGGCGCACACTTTGCAGTCACCGCTGCCCTTGCCGGGTTGATTAAGCGGGCGGGTGCTGGGGCGGACGTCGTAAAGCAGCCTGGACTGCACTGCCCCATTGGCCTGAAGCAGGCGGGCGAGGCCGGTGCCGCGCCGCTGAAGTACGGCATGACGGCGCCCGGCGGACTACTCGGTGGCGGCCTGTGGACGTACGGCCTCTACCCCAGCGCCGACGGCTACGTGGCCGTGGCAGCGCTGGAGCCGCACTTTGCCGCCGCCCTGACCGAGGCCACACGCGCGAGCAACCGCGAGGAGCTTGCGAATTTCCTCCGCGAGCGCACCAACGCCGAAATCATGCAGCTTGCCAGCGAAAAGTCGCTGCCGCTGGCTGCAGTGAAGTAAGCGGGTCAGTTTAAGGCCGCGCGCCTCGGGGGTCGGGGGCCGAGCCTTACGCCGTCAGCCCCGCGGCCTCCGCAGTGAGTTCCACCGAACGCAGTCGGTCAGGAACCTTCAGCGATTGATGAGCCACAATCAGCTCATCCGCCGTCGAGTACTCACCGAACTGCGCAATCTGCTCACGCACCTGCGCCACCGTGCCGACCGCCGTGTGACGGAACATATTCTGCACCTGACGCCCCTGCGGGGTATCCATCAGAATCTCCGCCTCATCGTCAGTGAGGTGATGCCCACCGCGACTGAGGAACCGCCTGACCATGTTCCTGCGGGTAGCGAAGTACTGCTGCTGTGCGTCTTCTTCGCTTTCCGACGCAATGACATTCATGGCCGCAAAAGCGTACGGCTTATCCAGCTGCCCAGAAGGCTGGAACTGCTCGCGGTAGACCGCGATGGCATCGCGAAGCGCGTCCGGCGCGAAGTGCGAAGCAAATGCGTACGGCAAGCCGAGCGCCGCTGCGAGCTGAGCACCAAAGAGCGAGGAGCCCAGGATGTACAGCGGCACATGGGTGCCGCGGCCTGGAATCGCGTTGATGCCCTTGATCAGCGACTCGTCGGAGAGGTAACCGCGCAGCTCCTGCACATCCTGCGGGAAGGAATCGGACGAACGCGGGTCACGCCGCAGGGCGCGCATAGTGGCCTGGTCCGTGCCCGGCGCACGACCAAGCCCCAGCTCGATGCGATCCGGGTACAGATTCGCGAGCGTGCCGAACTGCTCCGCGACCGTCAGCGGTGCATGATTCGGCAGCATGACGCCGCCGGAGCCGAGGGTGATGCTCTCGGTTTTTGCAGCCACGGCTGCGATAAGAACTGCCGGCGACGAGGACGCGATGGAGTTCATATTGTGGTGCTCTGCGTACCAAATACGCTGATAACCAGCCTTTTCCGCTGTCTGCGCCAAATCGATGGAGCCCTGTAGGGCGTCTGCGTGGGACTGCCCCGAGGCTACGGTAGCAAGGTCAAGAATGGACTCAGTACGAATCATGGTTCCACAGTCTAGACCGTTAGGCGGATATTGCGAGTTTGAGATGCTTCGAATACTGAGGCGCTGGGGTTTGGGGTTTTGGGGTTTGAGGTGGCTCGTGGATGGACGGGCTCGTGGGTGGACGGGCTCGTGGGTGGCCCGTGGGTAGTATTCACTTGTCGATGAGGTATTCACATATCGATGAGCTATAGCCTGGCCACAAGTGAATAGCTCATCGGTATGAGCGCAGGCAGAGCCAATA
>NZ_JASBOG010000021.1:0-39184 GCF_039907185.1 Corynebacterium sp. c8Ua_99 | reverse complement strand
GGCCATTTTTGTCATAAACCTAGTCAGTAACTCGTATCAATCCAACGCCACCAGCCATAAACGCAGTCAGTAACTCGGATCGACACCCCGTTCATCACTCGTTCCTATGTATTTTCACTACTGGATTCACAGAGCCTTTCCCCGCTCCCCCGAATACCCCTTTCACCCCGCGTGGAGCAATTTCGTGGCTGTTAGTCTGTAGAAGTACGAACCTTTTTAACAGCAATGTGAAAGTAGCCCCCAAGTGACGCACCTGGCAGCAGCTCTGGCATCAGCCAGCTCCTTTACAGCCAGTCCGCCGTCGGCGACCGCACCACCAGACCAGACATTGGCTTCTGAGTTTGCGTCCGGCGGCGTATCGGCAACATTGAATTCTTTAGATTCCGTTCTTTCTGCCCCGGCAACGATTACCGCCCAAGCAAGCAGCTCCGCAGAGCACGCAACAACGCTCGCAGCTCAAGCAGTCCAAGCCACCCAAGCAGCCCAAGTTGCCCAAACCTCCGCCAACAGCCTGACCCTCCTTTCGGTCCCGCTGTTGGTCGCGGTTGCCCTGGCGCTGACCCCGCTGTTTGTGAAGCTCCTTGGTCGTCACGCAGGCTGGCCCATCGTCGCGTTTTTTCTCGCGTCGGTGGTCCAGCTTTCGCGTGTAACGGGCGATATTCTCGACGGCACCACCTTCACCTGGTCCCGCGTCTGGTCCCCGGAACTGAACGCGGCGTTTGCGCTGAAGCTCGATCCCCTCTCCATGGTGTTCAGTTTCTTGGCGCTGTTGGTGGGCTCGATAGTCTTCATCTACTCCACCGCGTATTTGCCGCCGAAGAAATCCGCGATGAGCTTCTACGTCCTGATGACGGCGTTCATGCTGGCGGTTTTGCTCCTCGTGCTTGCCGACGACATCATGCTCCTCTTCATCGGGTGGGAGCTGGTCTCGATGGCGTCGTTCCTGCTCATTGCAAGGTCGGGCTCGTCGGGCGAGCTGGGCTCGTTGCGCACACTCCTGCTGACCTTTACCGGTGGCCTGTTGCTTCTGGCCGCCCTCGGCGGTGCTGTGTGGCTAACCGGTTCCACGAACCTCACCGAGGTTTTGGCTTCGCCTGAGTGGGAGGCCAACCCGGCAGCGCGCAGCCTCATTGCCGCGCTGGTGGCCCTGGGCGCTTTCACGAAGGCAGCTCAGTTCCCCTTCCACGCCTGGCTTCCAGAGGCCATGGCGGCGGCAACTCCCGTCTCGGCTTTCTTGCACGCTGCGGCCGTCGTTAAGGCGGGCGTTTACCTGCTGATGCGTTTTTCCACGGTTTTCGCGGACGTGCGCGTGTGGCAGTTGCTGCTGATCGTCATGGGTATGTGGACGGCTGTTGCCACGGCCTACTTTGCGCTGCAGCAGACTGACCTGAAGAAGCTGATTGCGTACTCGACGGTCTCGCAGTTGGGTTGGATTGTTGCCACGATTGGTGTGGGCACGAAGTTCGCCATTATGGCTGCGGTTGTGCACACCATTGCGCACGCGATGTTTAAGTCTTCGCTGTTCATGATGGCTGGTGTGGTTGATCACCAGGCGGGCACGCGCGATATTCGTCGCTTGGGTCCGCTGTGGAAGCAGATGCCGTGGAGCTTTGGCTCGATGATTTTCGGTGCGGCATCGATGGCGGCAATTCCGCCGTTCTTCGGCTTCATGTCGAAGGAGGGCATGCTGACCGCATTCGAAGGTGCGCCGCTCAGCAACACCTGTGTCGTCATTCTGCTGACGGTGGCGGCGATTGGTGCGATTGGTACTTTCGCGTACTCGGCACGTTTGGTGTTCGGTGCGTTTGTGGATGGTCCGCGCAACGTTGACCACATCACTGAGGCTCCAATTTCGCTGTGGCTGCCGGCTGCCATCCCTGGCGTGCTCAGCCTTCCAGCCGCCTTCGCTGCCGGTGCGATTCTCAATCGTCCGCTGGACCGCGTGGCCGATACGGTCGGTCAGCTTCCGGCTGGCACGACTCAGGAATCGCACTTGAGCCTGTGGCACGGCGTGAATGTGCCGCTGACTATCTCTGTGATTGTGCTGGCTGTCGGCGTGGGCTTCATCTTCACTCGTGCCCGCGTAGGCGCCGTCATGGCAGACCGCAAGCTCTTCCCGTTCACTGGCGTGGAGGCAATCAACGCGTCGCTGAGCGTCTCGCAGCGTGTGGGGCGCGCGATGGGCAAGGTGGCGCGTTCACATCAGCCATCGCGTCACCTGCTGCCGCTGCTTGGTTTGCTCGCGGTGTACGCCCTGGTTATTGCAATCGCTCCGGGTGTCGGTGGCGCTCCGGTGCTGCCGAAGATCGACGGCATCGACCACCTGACCGACCTGATTCCGCTGGTTGTTGTCGTGATTGGCGTGTGGGCCACGCTTCGGGCGAAGAACCGTTTGCAGGCGGCTGTGCTGCTCGGCGTCACCGGTGTTGGTGTCACGCTGCAGATTCTCCTGCTGGGCGCACCGGATGTGGCATTGACGCAGTTCATGGTGGAAATCCTGACTGTCGTGCTGATGATGCTGGTGCTGCGCTTCCAGCCGCGTGCGTTCTCTGAGACCTCGAAGAACCGCCGTGCCTCGGCGGCGGTTGTGGCAGTTGCCGTGGGCTTGGCTACGTTCGGCGCGGTGTGGTTCCTCACTGGCCGTCGTCAGATGCCTGAGGTCGCGCAGTGGTACATCGATAACACTGAGAAGGTCACGGGCGAGACCAACATTGTCAACGTGATCCTGGTTGAGTTCCGTGCTTTCGATACGATGGGTGAGCTGGCGGTTCTCGGTATGGCGGGTGTCGCGATGGCGGCGGTTGTCACGTCGATGCCTCGCTTCCCGCACCTGCTCGATCAGCCTTCCCCGCTTGCGGAGCCCGCTCTGAACTCCATCATGATGCGTTGGCTGGTGCGCTGGTTGGCTCCGCTTCTGTTCGCCCTGTCCGCTGTGGTTCTCTACCGCGGCGGTACCGCTCCGGGCGGCGGCTTCAACGCGGCGCTGATTGGTGCCGCTGCCGTCATGCTGATTTACCTGTCCAAGGACCGCGACGAGCTGGTCTTCGGCAAGAAGATCCCGGTGGCGCTCAGTGCTGCGGGTGTCATCACGGCTATCGGCACGGGCTTCGTCGGATTCGCCAAGGGGTCGTTCTTGGCACCGTTGTACGGCGAGTTCCTGGGGCAGCACCTCACCACGGCATTGCTTTTCGACGTCGGCGTGTACCTGGCCGTCATCGGCATTGTGGCAACCGCGCTGAATCTCCTGGGCGGCCCGAACCGTCCTGGTGTGACCGGGTCGGACGATGTGATGCAGGATCTCTACTCAGACCGCTCGAGCTTGCGGGTGCCGCCGGAGATGGGCGTGTTCGCCTCAGAAGCGGAGAGCGCCTCCGCCCCCGCCCCAGCTCATGCCACCGTTGAGGAGGCTAAGAAGTGATTATCGCCATCATGGCTGCCGTCCTCGCAGGCGGTGGCACGTACCTGGTGCTACAGCGCGGCATGCTGCGCACCATCATCGGCATGACTCTGATTTCCCATGCCGCCAACCTGATTATTTTGTCCACGGGTGTCGGCGCCTGGCGCGGCGAACCGCTGCTGGGCAACGAGACCACTGCGGGCGCTGGCGCTGCCGAGCAGATGGCTGACCCGCTGCCGCAGGCATTCGTGCTGACGGCCATCGTGATTACCATGGCCGTCACCGCGTTCATGCTGGCACTGTCTGGTTTGGGCCGCGATGACGACACTCGTATCCATGAGGACCGCGAGGCTATGCGACAGCTGTCGACGGCTGGTCGTCGTGCGGGTAAGCACATTCCGTCGGACTCAGACTCCACGGTCACCGGCACCCCAGGGGTCTCTTCGGCTCCGAATAAGTTCCCGCGCGAGACCACATTCGGCGGTGACGAGAAATGGTAGAAGCCTCTGCAATGACCTCTGCAATGTCCACTTCAACTCTGTCTTCGCTACTGCCGCTGTTTGCAGCACTGCCGCTGATTCTGTCGGCGGTCGCAGCCATCCTGCCGAAGCTGTGGATGCGTGCGACGATGGGCATCGCCGTTCCGGCGCTGTCGTCGCTGGCTGCGTTTTGGGTGATGTTCTACGTCGCTGACAACGGCCCGGTCGGCCACGGTGTGGGCGCGTTCCCCGGTGGTATCTCGATTCCTTTCTTGGCGGACACGTTCTCCATGCTGATGCTGGGTGTGGCCGCGGCTGTGGTTGCCATCGGTAACTGGTTCGCCCACGTCGCGGGCGAAAACACTTCGCGGTTCTTCCCCTCCCTGACGCTGATGATGTTGTCCGGTATGTCGGGCGCTTTCCTGACTGCCGATTTGTTCAACTTCTTCGTGTTCATGGAGGTCATGCTGCTGCCGTCTTATGGCCTGATCGCGGTAACCGGTACCTGGCACCGCCTGGCTGCTGGCCGTAACTTCGTGCTGGTCAACCTCTTGACCTCCACGGTGCTGCTGATTGGTGTCGCGCTGATTTACGGCTCGGCGGGTAATGTGAACATCGCAATGCTGGCCAACATGGCCAGCGAGGGCGGCCCCGGCGGCACGGGTGTGGTCGCGCTGGGCATTGTCATCATTGCGCTGTGTGTGAAGGCGGGTTTGGTTCCGGCGCACACATGGCTGCCGAGGACGTACCCGTCGACAAGCCCTGCGGTGATGGCACTGTTCTCTGCGGTGCATACGAAGGTTGCGGTGTACATGCTCTTCCGCATTTACGTCGTGATTGTGGGCATGAATCCCTCCTGGCACTGGCCGATCATTATCATCATGGCGATCTCGATGCTGGTCGGCGCGTTTGCTGGGCTTGCGGAGAACACCATGCGTGAGGTGCTGGCCTACCAGATGGTCACGGGTATGCCGTTCATTCTGATTGTGCTGGCGTTCACGGATGCTAACGACGGGGGCGGCGCCAAGGCTGCCCTGGCTGCGGGTATTTTCTACGCAATCCACCACATGGTGACTGTCGGCGCCCTCATTCTGGGCTCCGGCGCGGTGGAAGAGACCTACGGTACGGGTACGCTCTCTAGGCTTTCGGGGCTTGCTCGCCGCGACCAGGCGGTTGCCTGGGTGATGGCGGCAATGAGTTTCTCCATTGTGGGCTTCCCACCGTTTTCCGGCGTGTGGGGCAAGGTGGGCATTGTCTTTGCCTCTGCCGCTACTGGCGATGCCCGCTCGATTGTTGCGATTACCGCAATCATCGTTGCCTCGCTGGGCTCGCTGCTGGCCATGATTCGCCTGTGGCGCGCGGTCTTCTGGGGCCGACCGATGCAGGGCGTGGATGATTCTGTTCGAGTTCCGGGAACGCTGGTTGCGCCGTCCGCCATGCTGGCAATTGTTTCTGTGGCCATGTTCGTCGCGGCCGGCGCCGTCACTTGGGCGACCACCGGCGCGGCTGATGCGCTGCTGAATATTGATGGCTACCGCGAGGCGACTCTCGGCGGAGTTGAAAACGCCATCGGAGGTATTTACTGATGAAGTTTCTGCATGTTATCCGCTATTCCCTATGGCTGGTCTGGCAGGTTGTTGTGGCTGCGACGGACGTGGTGCTCGATACTCTGCGCCCGAACCAGAAGCAGCAGCCGGTGCTCATTGGGCTGCCACTGCGTGTGAAGTCTGACCTTGAGGTCACTCTCTTTGCCGAGTCCATCACCATGACCCCGGGCACGCTGGTCTGTGGTGCCCGCGAGACCGATGCGGGGCGGTTGTTCATCATCCACGCGATCTTCGGTGCCGACCTGGACGCGCTGTACGACTCCCTCTACGACATGGAGGAGCACCTCGTCCCCAGCCTCCGCGATGTCCCCCGCCCGAAGGCTTTCGTCTTCGAGGAATACAACGCAGACCAGTTCATTGACCCGGATGCCGTCGTCGGTGTTGCCGCTGAGGTCGACCATGGTCTGCCACTGCCGGATGGCATTGCCTCCAATGGCGAAGACAAAGGAGCACGCTCATGAATGACACATTGATCGATCCCACCGCAGTACAGGTAATTAGCGGCATTGGCATTGCTCTGTGTTCAGTGGCGCTGCTTGTGGGCGTGGTGCTGATCTTCCGGGTCAAGGGCAATGTCTCACGCGCAGTGCTTTCCGACGCCGCCTTCTACCCCATGGTGGGAGTGTTCCTCACAACTGCCATGCTGCGGACTACGGCCATTACTTTCGATATTGCAATGCTGGCGGGCTTACTTGGCATTTTGTCGACCGTGGGCCTGGCCCGAGTTATTTCCCGTGGCCGCCGCTAAGACCGATTAAGGACGAATCGCACTATGAGTATCGCTTCAATCCTTGTAACTATCTTGTTTGCCGTGCTGGTCATTGGTGGATCTTTGTACCTGCTTCTGGCGGGTGTGGCCATGTGGCGCTCTAAAGATGCCCTGAGCCGGTTGAACCAGCTTTCGGCCGGAATCATGGTGGGCATCCCCGCGCTGGTGATTGCCAACTTGGTCTTAGAGGCCGACCAGGGCAATCTGACGTGGGGCAAAACCCTCACGGCCATTCTGGCCATTGTTGCTGTTCTGGTCGTCGCTACCGTCGCCTCCGAAGTACTTGGACGCGCGGTGCTGGGTGCCCGTGACGGCTCCGCTGAGGACTACGCCCCGGAGCGGTAGCTAGCGGCGCGGGAAACGTCCTGAACACACCGTTAGCGGCCAGTTTCACAGCGACCCCTCAGCGCGCTCCAATACCTCCTTTAGGCCACCCGACCTACCCAAAAGGGGGTATATTTCCCCACACTTTTAGCCTCCCATAATGTGACGTACCTCTCATAGGCTATGGCCCGCTCGTTAACCTCGTTTATGCCCCTAAATTGAGTGGCAGTTTTTGCCGTTAACTAAGCTTTGGTTTTCCTTACTTAGGGACACCTTAGTTATCATTTTTGATGAATTCGCCGTTTGCCTGCACCTTTGTGACACCAAGAACAAAACAATCAATGCAATTCCGGTAAATTTTAAGAAAACAACACTCTTGTCATCCGATATTCAGGCAGAGGCCGGAGTCGTCCCGACCGACTCAAAACCGCCCTCTTTCCAATATTTTTAGGCGAATTTGAGCGAGATTCAGGGGGCACAACCGACCGGAAGCGGATCGAGGCACTTATTTTTTCATTGCAGCCCCTTGCCCCATCGGTTAACTTAATTTCTGTGAGTTCGCCAAGAGCGACTCAAAATCTTTACCCCCGAGAACCTAAGGATTTTCTCATGTCCTGCTCCGCAGAAGATATCGCAACCATCCTCGAAGCCCTTCCGGCCGTCACCGTCGAGAGCCCGCTGCCGGCTTTCGAGCAGCTGGCTGGCAACGACGTCAACTTCGCTAACGTCGGTGGCGACCTGAACCTGCCGTTCGGTAACGACTTCCTGGACATCTCCGTCACCGACGACCACTCCACCCACGACTCCCACGACGTCGAGGTTTCCGACTTCCTGAACCCGGAGACCACCGTCGACAAGTCCGACCAGCGTAAGTTCGACTTCCTGAACCCGAGCATCTCTGGCATCGGCGCCAAGTAAGCTCCTGGGCTTCATGGCAGGACAATAGCTCCGCCAATCCTTGACACAATAAACCGCCAGTCTCTAAAAAAAGACTGCGGTTTATTGTTCAGTTAAAACCGATATTCTTCATTTCGTTACTGTCTAAAAGGAACACCAAAAATGGACGTCACTCCTATCGTTGAGGTTCTGGAAGCAATGCCTTCCGGCCCGACCGTCAACGTCACCTTCGAGATTAACCCGACCATCGATGGTGACCTGACCCTCCTGGAAACCGGTGACTGGAACGCTCCGTTCGGCCGCGACTTCATGGACATCAACATCACGAACGATCAGTCCACCCACAACGACAACTCCACCCACGTCTCCGGCGTTGAGGCTGATAGTGTCTCCGACGCTGCCGAACAGGGTCGAGAGGTGTCCGAGTCCGCCGAAGAGGCCGAAGAGGCTGACGAGGCTGCAGCTGCTCCGAAGTCGCTTTTCAGCGGCTCCCCGAGCCTGCCGGGCATCGGTGCCTAAAACAGCTCACACTTAGGGTTGTTCCTTAGCCGCCCAAACCGGGCCGGCGTGCAGGCAACCACAAAGCCGTGGCTGTCATGCACAGACAGAAGTTTTAAATAAAGCGTTAGCCCTGCAGATGGTTCAACCATTTGCAGGGCTAACGCTTTTCTATTTACTTTGATCTACCGCGTGACTGTGCAGCTCTACTCTGCGGTTTTACTGCACAGCCCTACGCGGTTGCTTTACTTCGTTGCCTTAAAGCGCTTTTCCACCTCGGCACCGAGCCAGGAATCAACGTTGGTCCAGTACTGGTAGACACGCTGCTCCACCTCTGGGGAAACACCCTGCATGGCACCGACGATGTTGTTTGCCAAGCGATCGCGCTCGGTATCGTCCATCACGTTGCGAACAAGGTCGCCTGGCTGCGAGAAGTCATCATCCTCAGGGTGCTGCACGTAGGCGCCAGCGTAGAACTCTTCGCCCACGCTCTCCCACTGACCAAAGGCACCAGCATCGATCTGGCCGGCGTGACCGGAGCGCACTGGGCAACCAGCAGCCTTAGCTGCAGCCGCAGTATCGGCCTCCGGACCGCGAGCAGTGGCGTTGGAGCCGTGAACCGGCAACTTCGGATCCGAGTAGTAGTACGTGGCCGCACCATCCTGCGAGAAGGAATTCACTGGGCAGCGAGACTGGTTCACCGGCAGCTGATCGCTGTTGACGCCAAGACGGTAGCGGTGCGCATCAGCGTAGGAGAACACACGCGCCAGCAGCATCTTGTCCGGCGAGAAGCCGACACCCGGGACCGTATTCGACGGTGCGAAAGCGGCCTGCTCAACCTCAGCAAAGAAGTTGCCCGGATTGCGGTTCAGAGTGAAGTGGCCGACCGGAATCAGCGGGTAGTCCTTCTGAGACCAGGTCTTGGTCAGGTCGAACGGGTTCACCTTGTAGCTGGCGGCCTCGTCGTAAGGCATGATCTGCACCTTGACGTCCCAGGTTGGGTAGTCGCCGCGCTCAATCGCCTCGAAGAGATCCTGGCGAGCGTGGTCGGTGTTTTCGCCAACCAGCTCGGCGGCCTCATCATCCGTCAGGAACTCCCAGCCCTGGCGAGTCTTAAAGTGGTACTTAACCCAGAAACGCTCCCCTTCAGCGTTAATCCACTGATAGGTGTGGGAACCGAAGCCGTCCATATGACGGAAGTCCTTCGGAATACCGCGGTCACCCATCAAGTAAGTGACCTGGTGCGCGGACTCCGGAGAGGCAGTCCAGAAATCCCACTGCATATTGGCGTCGCGCAAACCTGTGTCCGGCAGGCGCTTCTGAGAATGGATGAAGTCCGGGAACTTAATGCCATCGCGGATGAAGAACACTGGCGTGTTGTTGCCCACGATGTCGAGGTTGCCCTCTTCGGTGTAGAACTTCAGTGCAAAGCCGCGCACGTCACGCCAGCCATCCGGGGAGCCCTGCTCACCTGCGACAGTGGAGAATCGCGCCAGCATCGGCGTGACCGTGTTCGGCTGGAATACTGCAGCCTTGGTGTACTTGGAGACATCCTCGGTGATGGTCAGCTCACCGAAAGCACCTGCACCCTTAGCGTGAACAACGCGCTCCGGAATGCGCTCACGGTTGAAGTGAGCGAGCTTTTCCAGCAGGTGGATGTCGTGGAGGTTAATACCTCCCTGTGGGCCATTGGTTAGCGAGTGCTGCTCTGTAGGAACCGGCGCACCGTTGAGGCGAGTGGTCGGGCCATTGGAGCCTTCATAGAGATTGGACATGGGGATTTCCTCCTAAAGACAGGGGCTAGATGGCAGTCACAACATGCCCTGACGTTTTCCACCCTACACGAAGTTTCATATTTTTCCTATCAGTCTCCCGCGATTGATATGTGTCCTTAATTATTAGTCCGATTAGGTTCGCTGTATCAGCCACAAAAAATCGACCCAAAAAGGGCAACATCTCCTCCACAAAAACCACACGCAATGACCGTCGTAAAGCACTTACCGCGCTTTCATGCAATACCTATCAGCACTGAATAAAAGGTATAGCCAGCACTACCACTGCCCACGGGGGTTAAGGGTAGGATTTCACGCGTACCACGCTGTCAATTTGGATTCTGATCGGATACTTCTGCAGACATGAAAAAACAAGGGAGGGGCGCAAAAGCGCTCACAGTCTTCAAGTACACGCTGGCGTTGCTGGCGACCGTTGCGCTTCTCAAGATCGCATTCTTCCCCGCTAACGACGAGGACTATGCGCAAGCAACCGGTGATTTCTCCCAGCCCACCACGGAGCTATCCCCTCAGCGGATCAATAACACGCAGAAGCTGTCTGCCACCATCGTCCCGGACGAGCCCACCGTGATCCGCGCCAACGCTTCCGGTGAAATCACTGACGCCTATGTCAACAGCGGCGGCAACGCCGTAGAGGGGCAAAACCTGCTCCAGGTGAAGAAGACCTCGGTATCTGAGACTGCCAGCACCTCCGGCGGCGCGGATTCCGATGAAGAAGGCGCCGCAGCCGCCGCACCCGAAACTACCGTGACCTGGGGAAACATCACCGCTAAGGCCTCTGGCACTGTGCAGTGGGATATCGTCATCGGCCAGACGGTTGAGATCGGCCAGGAGATTGGCACGATTTCTCCGAACAGCTTCCACGCCGTAGCACCTATTAAGCCGAGCCAGCTGTACACGCTGGGAGACTCGATTAACAATGGCCGCCTCGCTATCACCGATGGCCCGGCACCATTTTTGTGCGATTCGGTGAAGACTGTCACTGGAAGTAGTGCAGGCTCGCAGAACACTGGCGCCGGAGATGGCGCTGGCATGGGTGCCGCCGCTGCTGGGAATTCCTCGGGCGGCCCACAGCTGCGCTGCGATATTCCCGCAGATCAGACCGTCTACGAAGGTGTTCCCGCAACGCTGATTCTTGGCAGCGGCACCACCTCGGAGGTCCCGGCGCTGCCGGTGACCGCTGTGGAGGGACGCTTCCGCGAAGGTGTTGTCTACGCTCCGGCTAAGGATGGCGGCAAGCCCACAAAGATCAAGGTTGAGCTGGGCGCCAACGATGGCACTTTCATTGAAATCAAGCGTGGCCTGAAGGAAGGCCAGCAGGTTTTGGAGTACGTGCCTTCCTACAAGGATGAGTCCGCCGGCGACGGCACTGGCACCGACACCGGCACCGGCGCTGGCGATGGCAGCGACACTGGCTTCGATGAGTCCGGCGATGACGCTGGCTCTGAAAAGTAGGCCCGCGCCATGCTTAGTTTGACCGCAGTCACTCGAACAGTGACGCTCCCCAATGGCGAGGAGCTGCCTATTTTGAAAGGCATCGACCTCGACGTGCCACGCGGTGAGCACCTCAGCATTGTCGGCCAGTCAGGTTCGGGTAAGTCAACGCTGCTGAACATCATTGGCATGCTCGATTTGCCGGACTCCGGCACGTACACGTTCGACGACACTGATATTTCCACCTTGTCGGACAGGAAACGCGCTGCTCTCCGGGGCGATAATTTGGGATTCGTCTTCCAGCAGTTCAACCTCTTCCCCTCCCGCACCACGCTGGAAAACGTCGAGGTTCCGCTGATGTACGACCGGGGCGAGAAGTTTTGGAATCGCACCGAGCTCGCCGCCGCGATGCTGAAGCGCGTCGGCCTGGGCGATCGCCTAGAGGCCACGCCTTCGCAGCTCTCCGGCGGTGAACAGCAGCGTGTGGCTATTGCCCGCGCGCTCGTGCGCCAACCGCAGCTCATTCTTGCCGATGAGCCCACCGGTGCGCTCGATGTCGACACCGGCAAGATCGTTATGAATCTGCTCGAAGAAGTCGCGGCGGAAAACAACGCTGCGTTGATTCTGATTACGCACGATTTAGAGGTCGCCGAGCGCGGCGATCGGGTGCTTGAGCTTCGCGACGGTCAGTTGCACGCCGACTCCGTCCTGCTATCTGCTGCCAACGCCATGCACGGCTCTGAGGAGGTTGCTGATGACGACGAATAATGAAACCGAATCGAAGTCACGGCCTTCCTTCCTCTATGCAGCAACGCCTTATCTCGGCGCTCTGCTGGAAGCGTGGCATGAGCTGCGCATTAACCGTGGCCGCATCATGCTGTCGCTGGTCAGTGTGGCCGCCGCAGTGTGGGCGATGACTACGGTTATCGCACTTGGCAATATTCTCACCAGCTCTCAGGATGCGGTCACCGCACAGAGCACGGGTGTCGCCGGAACGGTCACGTTGACGGCCGGAGCGGGTAATTCCGATTCCGAGGAAGGCGGTAACTTCGGCGACGGTGGCTTCAGCGGTGACGGCAGCGCCGGCACAATGGCCGATAGCTTTGGAAGCTTCGGCGGCGAGGGCACCGGCGGAAACGGCCCGGACGATTTGAGCGTCATCAACCCAGACGGGTCTATCAACGACGCCTTTTCCGCTGCCACCCACCGCCTGGTGGAGACCACTCACGCCAACTTGTGGTCGCGAGTTCGAATGCAGCCAGCGACTCCCGAGCAAAATATGGATGACTGCGCTCCAGATGATTACGAGTGTTTTTCGCCAGGTACTCCCGAGCTGATCGCCGCTGACCCGGGCTGGTTCGATATCTACGCCCGCACCATCGTGCAGGGACGCCGTTTGGAAGATGCCGATGGCCAGCGCTTAATGAACCCCGTAGTGGTCAACGACCAGTTCTACGAAAGTCTGGGCAACCCAGCACTAGCCGACCACCCAACCTTCAGGTTGAAGGAAACCGGCAACACTACCTTCACCGTGGTGGGAGTGTATAAGTCCCTGGGTTCGTGGGACGCCCCGAGCATTGTCACGCACTATGACTCCTTCCTCAACGCCGGCTACGAGGGACAGGTGGGTGAGCCGCAACTTCTCGTCGCAACGCCTGAAGAGTCCGCGAAGGAGAACCAGAAGGCGCTGCACAACATTTTCCAGGCGGAGCTCGGCCCCAGCTGGAAGGTGAATACCTCCCTGTCGGAGAAGGACACGCAGATTTCCCAGGAGATGAATAACACCATCACCACTGCGCTGGGCATTATCGGTGGCATTGTGATTGCGCTTGGTGCGTTGGGGCTGCTCACGGTCTCGATTGTCACCATTGGCCACCGCGTTCGTGAGATTGGTATTCGTCGCGCAATGGGCGCGTCGGCAGGCAGGATCTTTATCTCTGTGTTCCTGGAGTCGATTGTCGCCACGACGGTGGCGGGTGTGGTTGGCGTGATTGCCTCGATCATCACGGTCAAGCAGTTGCCGCTGGATAAGATGCTGTCGTTGCCGCTGGAGACCGGTGCCGTGGCCTACCCCGTCACGGCTGCTGTGATCGGCGTGCTGGTCGCGACATTCGTGGGCGCACTGGCGGGCATCATCCCGGCCACGATTGCCGTCCGCGTCAAGCCCATCGACGCCATCCGCTTCTAGCTTTTCAGCCCTTAGTTCGCCTGGCTGCGTCGCCGCCTGCTTTTTGCAGGTGAGGCCGCGTGCAGCCAGGCGAATTATCTTTAGGTTTTAAGTTGCTAAGCTATGTCCATGACTCCCGCACGCCTCGTCTCTAATGACGAATACATCACGCAGCTGGCGCTGAAAGCCGGCCGCGGTGATCAGGCTGCGCTAACGGAGTTCGTGCGGCTGACCCAGAAGGACGTGTGGCGTCTGGTCGCACATCTGGGCGGCGTTGATGCTGCGGATGATTTAACGCAGGAGACGTACCTGCGCGTGATGGGGGCACTTCCCCGCTTTGCGGCGCGTTCTTCTGCCCGCACGTGGTTGTTGTCGCTGGCCCGGCGTGTGTGGGTGGATTCGGTTCGCCACGATTCGGCGCGCCCAAAGAAGTCTGCGATGGAAGTGGAAAACGCTGCCGAGCAGTTCACAACCGGCGAGTCGTGGTCTGAACTCGCTGATGCCCGCGTGCTGCTGGAGCAGCTGCCGGAGGAACGCCGCGAGGCACTCATTCTGACGCAGGTGCTGGGGTACTCCTACGCGGAGGCCGCGGAAATCGCAGGGTGCCGTGTGGGCACCATTCGCTCCCGCGTCGCCCGTGCGCGCCGCGATCTGGTTGCCGCGCTTGACGACGGCGACAGCGCCAACGGCGACTCTGCAGCTGTGTAAACCCGCTCCCCCAATGGACGTTGATCTTTCTTCTACCCCATTTTTGGAACACTATCGCGCATGATTGCTCAGTTGAGCGTAGGTTCTGCCTTAACTGATAGTTTTATACATTTCCTTATATTCGCGATACGAAACGGGTATATGAACTGCCCAGTACGCATACGTTCCATCTTTTCCGACGAGATTAGCTTCGTTTTGGGCCACCACCGACCAACTCACTGAGGAGCAGATTTCCCCATGAATAGACCTTCATGGATTTTCACTGTCACTGCCGTTATCACCGCTACAACCGGACTACCCGCCTACGCCGCCACCATTAACCAAGGTGATCCAGTAGTCATCATTCACGCTAATGGACCACAAGCTAGTGTCTGTACAGCTGGCTATGTCGACAAAACCAATTCGCAAATCTACACAGCAGGTCATTGTGGACAAGAGGGAGACACAGTGACGGATGGGACATTTCAGAAAATTGGAGTTTTCCAACCGTCTCCCACATATGACCATTCACTAGATACGGGGAACGATATTGGCGTTGTCTCGCTTGACGATCCCGCTACTGCAGGCGTGAATTCGTATTCGGGCGACTCAATGCTATCCCCCACAGATGTTCAAACTGGCGAGACTGTCTGCATCTACGGAAACACCACGGGGAAAGTTTCCTGCGGTTTAGCTGCTGATCGAGATGCATACAAAACCGACGACAATGCTCTGCAGGTTCAAAACGTACACGCTCAACGAGGCGATTCCGGAGGGCCAGTATGGGTTCCGGATAAAGGTGCTGTCGGTGTTGTTTCAACTACCTGGAACATCATCGATGGGAACGGGCAGCAGCTGGGTTCCTATATCACCGCTAATTCACCCTGGTAAGAGGGCTGTGTTTGCGTAGGGCTTGTCATCCTCTGAGGTCACGTCACCCGACCGAGGAAAACAAGCCATCACCGATAGCCAAAGGCGAAAGCCCGCCTCTCCTACCGATTACTCAGTAGGAGAGGCGGGCTTGATTCGTCAGAGGGAATTGGCTCCCTCCGAATCCCTAGCTCTTAAGCGTTACGGCGTCGCATTGCGAAGACTCCGGCAGCTGCCAAAGCAGCACCAGCCATCGCCCACAGTGCCACACCGTTGCCACCAGTCTTAGGCATTTCGCCCTTGGTCACATCGGCAATCTGCAAAATGCCCACCTTCGAATCACACTCTGGAATGCCAGTCTTATCGCACTGATTTCCAGACACCGCGACACCGCCACCGGAGAGAACTTCGATAATCGCATTGCCCTTTTCATCCCACGCCGTGGAGAACTTAATGGGCTCAACGAGCAAGTTGTAACCCTGCGGTGCCTTAGTTTCAATCAGGTAGTAAACACCCGGCGCATCCAGGCCCTGGAGTCCAACACGGCCCGCAGTGTTTGTCTGAGACTGTCGCACTACTGGGTTCGTATCAAGGTTGACACTTCCGTCAGAATTCAAGTTCAGCGCGCCATTGGGGTCGGCACGGTGAACTGCAAACTCTGCACCGTCGAGCAGTCCGCCGGTTTGAATCTGATCCGGCGCATCCGGGTTGTAGCTGACCTTCTCCAAGAAGATTCCCATCTTCTTTTCTGGAGGGGTCAACGGGATGCAGTCGGTATCCTTCCAACCACCCATTTCTGCCTCATTCATAAGGCCAAAGTTGGGTTCGTAGAGACCATTCTCCTCATAGCAACGGTAGTTACCGGACGGCTCTGATGGGTGCCCTTCAGGCACAGATGTTTCATCCAACTTCGATGCGTCGAGAGTGAAACGAACAGTGACCTCATAGACATGCTTGCCGGTACTACCGTCAACACCTTCTGGTTTCGTAATCTTCGGAGTGTTGTTGCCATTTAATGCATACGGACCTGGGCCACGGAAATCCCTAGGCTCACTTAGGCGGTTAAATTCGTCGCGGAACACTACCGTTGCCCCGGTGACGGCCGCCGCACCGACAAACTTCGGCGTGTCTAGCAATTGTCCATAGACGACTTCGTTCGACTCGTATCCCGGAGTCTTGGGGTACTCCACGACCACGTTGTACCTTGCAGTAAATTCGTTTTGCGTGCCCGGTACCGGCTGAGGTTCTGTATCTACCGCAACCTTGTCTACGCAAGCTTCGGTGGAGACATTGTCCGCGTCACCCGGACCCGACTCGGAGTCTGTTGCGACGAGCTTCACACGGTTAGGGCTACATACCGTCTTAAGGTTGCCGTGTTCATCTGTACGCACTGGAGCGGATACAACGAATTCAACCTTTGCATGGGGAGGAATCGTACCGACATAGCCGGTCATGTATTTTCCTTCGCCGCCGGATGGTGCTTCCGCATTCATACCTGCCAAAATGCCACTGCCGGCACCAATCTGGTCCGGTCCAGGCTTACGCCCGTTGACCAACGAAGAACCGGGACCAAAGCCCTCGAACTTTGCGGTTGGGCCGCTCCTATTAATACCGAAATGAGTATCTGTTGGAAGGTACTCGTAGAAAGTGCCACCAGAGCTCGGGTGATCGCTTGTGTTTTCTACCGTAATCGTCCAGAAAGTCCTAGGTTCACCATTGATTATCTCCGTCTTCGAGCGGAGCTTCTTCACAGCGAGGTTTGATTGAAACTCTGGCGGTGGTGCCACCAGGCTAGAGGCAGCATCAGTATTGAACGAATCCGGAAGATTATTCAGAATGTTAACCAACTCAAAGGTCGGCTGGCTGGAGGAAGGATTATCAATCTTTAGCTCAAAACCATTTTGACCAGCCTGGTCACTACCCGCACCGAAACCTAGGTTTCCGTTCGAGTAAGTCCAAGCCTTACCCCACGATGCCGACGAAAACACAATTCGGCGACCATCGAGTGTGGTCAAATTGGACAAATCCCAGGTAGAAATTTGTCCTGTTGCAGTGTCGATGCGCTCCAGAATCACCCTATCCTTTGAACCGGCCTTACTCTGGAAGCCCCACATGTACCGTGGTGCGTCCGGGAGTACTGCCCAGTCCTCGGCAAATGAGATTTGGTTACCGAATACCCGCTCTGCTGTGGAATTGTCCGTGTTCACACGGTAGAACTTACGACTACCGGATGTTGACGCATTTGCCACAAAGTAACCATTTTCGGTCCAGACACCCGCATTCGAGAAGTCGCGGTCGCCTTCAGTTTCAAATGCGGTAGTTTGCGTTCCTGGCTTCTTAATCGGACCTAGGTTGTGTACTTCACCGGTTCCGGGATCGATTTGAAGCAGATTACCTGCCGGATAGCAGTTGTCACCATTCAGACCGCGCTTCTGACTTACTGCGTAGAGCCAGTTGTCATTGGGGTCATACATTAGGGAGTTATACACCCACGGCGAACGACCGACCTCATGGTAGGCCTTACCTTGATCAACTTGTCGGCTCAAAATCGAGGTATCGCGCTTAAGATCCTTCGGCGTACCAGTGACAACGTACACCGGGCTGCCGTAGGCAAACTCTTCTGCCGTCAGCTGACGCGGTGCAGCCTTGCGCACCACTTCCGTCTCTGGAGTCGGATTTTCACACTTCGGAATCGGCGGCGGCGTGGGAAGGTTGAACGTCGCCGAATATACGGTGTTGGTTCCGCCTCGATGCAGCCCCATAAACTGAATCTGCGCAGGACCGCCAATCGAGATCTGTGGCAGGATTACCTGGTACTTCTTATTGCTGATTCTTTTGTACGTAGCTTTGGTCTCGTACCATCCTCCATTCGTACCCGTGTAGTAAACAATCATGTCTGCCGAGTCCTTAGACATGTAACTATCAATGTTCGTTTCAAGAATGACTTCCGTGTCTTTGGGGAGAGTAATCGTCCCATTCGACAACTGGTCTGCGGGAATTACGAAGGTGGGAATGTAGCGACTGCCTTTGAGCACATACCCAGTACCGTTCGTATCTCCGTTATTCTTTGCAATCCTAAAGCTATAGGCGGCATCGGCTGCCGCAGGTGCCGCCATCCTCTGTGGCGCACGCTGCGGTTGTGCAGCACGAGGTGCCGCTACCGGATCATTAGCAGAGGGCTCTGACACCTCAAGCGGTGGCTCACCGGCCTCCACTCCCGGAACATCTGGTGCATCAGCCGCAACAGAGTCGTCTTCCCGCTCGACCCCGCTAGAAGACTCAGCTGGTTCAGCGGACTCCGAATTATCTGGCTTAGGGGTTTCAGAAGTCTGAGCAATCTCGCCTGATGCTGCTACCGACGTATCGCTGAAGATAGCGCCACTCGAAATTTCGGGGGTCTCAAAAACGAACGTTGCCCCATCGACGACCTTAGCGTTCAACCCCGTAATGCTGAACTTCACGGGATTCGAAGAAACATCGACCCCTAGATTGTCTCCCTCACGGAGAGCAATCTTTTTACCGTTGACGGTCAACGAATACTTGCCGTCGGCAAACTCCAAATCAGAGGCGCTATCTGCAGTGATCTCCATTCCGTTGAGAGTTGCATCACTGGCAAACTTTCCTTCAAACTTCGCGGTATCACCGCTGGTAACCGTTAACTGGTCGCCTGACGTCAACGCCACACCGATATCAGTGGTCTGCGCTTCCGCCACAACACCAGCCACCTCTGGCATACCTGCCGGCATGACAACACCAAAAGTGAGGGTCAGCGCCGCAGCGACCGACGCCATCACGCGCGCATTTCGCCGCGCGGATTTCGGCTTGCTAAACATTGTCCAGGACATTAGCGTCCCTCACTTCCTTTATCTTTCTTCCTGCTCACCGCAATAATGATGAAGCCCGCACCAATTAATGCGGCAGCTGCCGCCACCAATCCAGCAACCTGCACACCTGTCAGCGCCAGAGAACCTGATGTCCCTGACGATGAAGACTGGCCTTGACTTGAACCTGACGCCGATTCGCCAACCGGTGTCTTCGGAGGTTTGGTCGGCGCAGTAGTAGGCGTTGTCGCCGGAGTAGTCCTACCATCCTCCGGAGTCGTCGGAGGAGTGTCCGTCGGCGTCGTCGGCGGTGTCTTGGGGGGTGTCGTCGGCGTCGTCGGCGGTGTCTTGGGAGGCGTCGTCGGTGGTGGAGTTTTACCCGGCGTATGCGACTTCGCCACGATGACACCTTCAACCGGGTTGGGGTCTTCCGTCACTGTGTGGAAAGGTACCGCGACCAGGAAAGCGTTGATTTCACGGTAGTTACCGTCCGGCGCACTTGAGGTCACAAGGTAGATACCGTCGACAAGCCCGGAAAACTGAACCTCGCCGTTGGCATCTGTCACCTTGGAAAGGTTTAAGTCCTTGTTCCATTTTTGGATTTCGTCAAGGCGGGCCGATTCCACTCGCTTCATATCCGCTGGATTTTTGGGGTCAATCCCCTCCAACCGATCTAGGTGAATGGTCACTCCCTCAACGGAACCTGCGACAGTCTGACCGTCATCATCGGGGTTTCCCTTGGTCAAACGAATCTTCAGCACATTCGTGCCAACAGACTGCTCGACTCCCGCCACGCCGTCACGTCCTGCGACAGGGACAGCCTGCGCGATATCCGCACCTGCCCCAAGGCCAGCGCAGGTGAAAGCAAGCGCAATGGTTCCTGCAACTACGCTGTTCAGCCGGTTATCACGGTTATTAATCATTGTCATGCTCCCACCAGCGGTCTTCATCGTCTCCGTCTTGCTCGGAAGCTGATTGCGGCTGCGACGGATCCGATTTTTCAGCTCGCTTTCTCGTGCGCCTGTGGCGACCGCCAGCGCGATGGCTGGTAACGCTTTCGTCGGCCTGATCGCCGTCATAGTTATCAAAGGAATCTTCGGCCATATCGCCGTCGTGATTGTCTTCATCGAAGGCGTCGTCAATATCTTCCAGCTGGCGTTGACGCCATACCCACCAGGCAAAAGCGGTGCCAAGCACTAGCACGACTACAAGCAAGGTGTACATCCACCACTGCCAACCCGCACCGTGGGTCTTACTGAAAACTTCATCATCCGCTTCATTCAGCGGCACTTGATGGCCACGCACCAAAAGCCTGTGGGTGTTAATGCCATAGGGCGTACACGTAATAAGCGTGACGTAGTCCTGATTGGGCACAGGCCTCAAATCGTCAGTTTCGTGTGGCAGAACGACCTTAATTTGATCGACTACATACTTGAGCCGATGACCGGACACCTGAATATAAAAGGCGTCACCTTCACGGGCTTTGGCTAAATGGTCGAACATTGTTGAGTTCGACAGACCAGTGTGCCCAGTGATAATCGAATGCGTTCCGACGCCGCCGACCGGTAAATCGGATCCATACAAATGACCTAAACCACGTTGCAGGGTCTCATCCGAGGTTCCATGCAGTACAGGCAAATCTACATTGATGGATGGGAAAATGAACCGAGCCATCGCTTCGGTCTCATTTAGTTGATTTAAGTACTCTGCGTACTCGGGATTATCCGCATGGATGCGGTTCAACCACGGGTCCAGGATTGGACCGGTATCGCGGCCCTCGTTGTACGCATGCGCCCGTTCCCACTGTGTGTTCTTCACATCTTGTGGAATGTCTTTATCCAACTGCGCATACGCTCGCGCGGCACGCGACGCGTTCATGTTGTTCCATGCTGTCGACACCACCGGGTACAGCATGACCAACAAGCCGATTACAACAATAATTGCGGGCAGCGTAAGGCTTTTACGGGCCGGCTTTTCTGATTGCTGGCTAGCATCCAGCTCGACTACCGAAGCAGACGACTGTTCCACGGGACAACTCCCCAAAGATTCCTAAATACGCATAGCCTTCAACAGCCAGATACACCAAACCCGCCGCCAATTGCCACTGCGCAGACAACCAAAATCAATCACAACAGCAGCGCACTGACCACAGTGCGCTAGGCAAAGCAGGGTACACAACGCGTACCCTGCTTCACCGTCCTTAGAGCGGCTTTCGCTCTAAGGCACCGAGTACAAACTCGGATTTAGTTCTTCGATCCGCGGCGAGCGAACCATGCACCAGCTGCGACGATAGCTGCACCGATGGCAGCCAGGATGCCGACACCGGCACCACCAGTCATCGGCAGGTTTGGAGTGTCCTGCTTGATGTTCTCAATCTCAGAAACCAAAGTGACCTCATCGTCACCCTCGCGCTCACCGGTTGCAGATACATTGGCTCGAGTGAACTCAATCTCAGTGACATCCTTTTCCGGCAGTGCGTAGCCAGCAGGAGCCTTGGTCTCCTTCAGGCAGAACTTCTTGGTTGCCGGGGCTTCCTTGCCATCCTCGAAGTCAGTCAGGTGCAGACCATCAATGGTGAAAGTACCGTCAGCACCGGTGGTCCACTTGTCCTGGTCCTTGACCTTCAGCTTCGCGCCCAGGTCAGTTGCCGAGGTGCACTGGTAGAGCTCGAACTCCGCACCTTCCAGGACCTTACCGGCCTCCTTGCCGTCCTTCTTCACAACCTTCAGCTTGCCGTGGTAGGTCACGACCTCGTTGGTCTTGTTCTTGACCTCGTTACCGGTATTCGGGTTGTTGAAGATAACGTCAGCCTGGTTCTTCAGCTCAGTGGTGTCACCGACCTCCTTGCGCTTGACCTCGAAGGTCAGGGACATCTTGTCACCGGACTTAACCTTGGCCAGACCCTGATCGGTCAGCTCGACAACAAGCTTATTGCTGTTGGCAGCCGGGTCGTTGACCTTGTAGTCACCAGCAGTCAGAACCTGGTCACCAGCCTTGACCTCAGTAACCTTCTGGAAGTCCAGGCGCTGATCCAGCTGGTCCTCGAAACGGAAGGCGGTCAGGCTCTTACCCTCACCCCAGGTCGGAGCGTCAGCGTTAATGGTGTAGGTGTATGCGTCCTGGATGTGCTTATCTGCATCCTTGACGGTCTTCTCGGTCTTGGTCTCCGTGTTCTTCGGGTAAGCAACGACGTCGTAGTTCCACGCGTCGGAAGCCTCATTGACCATCGGAACAGAAACGATGAACGGAGCACCAGCAACGATGCCGGCCGGAGCGTCCGTTTCCTCGACCAGGTAGATACCCAGATCCAGGCCGTCGAAGGACACCTTGCCATCGGCACCGGTGGTTCCCGTCTTGACGTCAGTAGTCTTATTCTCTTGCTTGACATCTGCAGCCGACTTCGGGAAGGTCGACCAGTCACCATTCTGCAGGTCGTAATCCAGCTTGGTGATCTTGTAGGTCACACCAGCGAGCGGCTCGCCCGGTACACCCTCCATCTCCTGGCCGGTAGCCGCAGTGTCCGACTCAGCACCCTTCTTCTTGTGGAGGGTGATCGACCCCTTCTTGTTGAAATCGATGTTTGCCTTGTTGACAGCCCCCTGCTCAACAGCAGGCTCTTCAGGCTGAGCAATAGCAGCAGGAGCAGAGACGCCCATCGACAGGCCGACGATGGCGGCGAAGGTTACCGAGCGGGCGGTACGAGAGAACTTATTCACGAAAACAGGTCCTTTACAGAAGTCCAAAATGAAGCGACACGCTTCAATACGTCTCGCGATTCACTCCAGACGGCGACACCAACGTTCCCCGACTTGCCAAAACTGAGATTTTCCTTAAGGGAAAGACCAGTCTGTCTAACCTTTTAAGCCTAAGCGTTATGAACTTTAATGTTTGCTGGTCGAAACATTGCAGCTCAAGCCCATTGCTCGCTCGGTTAATAGCGCTCAGTGAACCGCTTATAAATAACTTAACTCGTTTCACTTCCAATCGATACCCGACGGTTACACACCGCCAAACCAAGCATCCAAGAAACCTACACAAACATAAGAATTGCAAGAGATTAATATCTTTTTATCGAGGTCACAGCGGTTTTTTCCAATCGCGGCCAAACCCCTCTCAATTCCCCACACAATCAAACCCACCCAAAAATGGGGGTAGGCAATTGCCCTATAGCGATGGCTCCTATGTCTAACCATTACCGCCGCAGAGCACGCCGGGAAAATGAGGACTTATCAACCTTCTTGTGTTTGCTGTCACAGCATCGTCGGTAAGCGAAAGCAAAAACCGTTTGAAGCAAAACGCCCCGCGGTGCACCACCCTGTGCTAGGACCTGTAAAGCACAGAGGCAGTAAGCGACACGGGGCGCGCTGTGGCGTCACAAGAGGCGTTTAGAGAACCGCCCAGTAGTGAACATCGTTGTAGCCGTTGAGCTTGAGAACGTCACCAATCTGATCGACCTTCTTCTTGCCCTCAGGGGTCATGCCATCCGGCATGATCTGCACGTCAGCGCTGTGATCGCCGGTGAAGGTGATGTTGACGTAGTCCTTGCCATCGCGGTGCTCAAGCTCGAAGACGTAGCGGTTGACGGCTAGCTTGCCCGAGTGGAGGAACCCACCCTTGCCCGGAGCGACAACTGCAGTGTCAGCAGAGTTTGCAGGTGCAGCTACTGCCTGTGCGGCAGTGGCAACCGGAGCGGCAAGCACGAGTGCGCCCACACCCCAGACACCGATTTTCTTCAACATGCTCATAGGTACTTCCTTATCTTCTGTGTTTCTGCAGGGTTTCTGCAGATTTGTTCTGTGTTTTTCTGCGACTGCCGGCGCCGCCGTTGTTCGACGGCGTTCAACAGCCACAGCCAATGAAATTGGTCAACTAGTTGAGGCTGAGCCCCAGCGCCCTAGTGCTCTGATCTAGCGCACTGGATTAGCGCACTGGAGTGGCCTCGACGATGATGTTGTCGGCGTAACCCAAGGTGCCGCCGACGAACTCGCCTCCGCAGGTGATGAGGACCAAGCGGTTCTCACCAACTGCGTCGTTGACAGCCTCGGGCATCTGGGCGCCCTTGACCACCTGGATTGGATCCTTGCTGACGGTGAAGTCTCGGCTTTCGCCATCTACCTTCACCGTGACAGTGTCACCAGCCTTCAGGTCAGCGAAACGTGCAGCGTAACCATCGCCCTGGTCCACCTCATTGACGTGGCCGGTAATGACGGACGATCCAGCAGCACCTTTCTCACCGGGAATCGCGGAGGCGGAATACCAGCCCAGGCGCGAAACGTCGGTCGGAGGAATCAGAGATCCCTGATCAGTCAGCTGAACGAAATCAATCGGAGCCGACTTACCGTCAATGAGCATCTCCATCTCGTGCACAGCTCCCCGAGAACCCTGTGCTGGAGTGGGCAGATTCTCTTGCGCACCTTCGAGCGCCGAATCATTGCGGTGCAGTTGGGCAATCACCAGCAGAGCGATAACGCCGATTAATGCGATAGCGGCGATATACACCCTTGGCTGCTTCCACCAAGGCACGTCCTGCAGGTCTTCGACTTGGCTGTCGGCCGGGTCTTCGGCCTGGTCAAACGGATCAACGTGGTCGAGTGCGCCAGTTTCGGTTTCCGGTTCGATGCCTGGTGTGTTTCCAGGTTCCTTGCCGGTCTCGTCCGAGCCAAACTGATCAGTCATGGAATCTCCTTAGTTGGTGGCTACCGTCGGCAGAGCGTGAGTAGCCAAACCGGTCGGGCCAGACGGAACCGAACTAATTGCACGTCGTTCCGAGTTCGGAGCCAACGGCTTTCCGTGGTTCTTCTGCTTATCCTGGCCAGTGCCACCGATGATGGTGACGTTGGTGTTGTTCTGCTCCGAGTGCTGATTAATCACAGTGGTCGGGGTGGCAGAGTCGCTGGTAGGTGCAGAGGAATCGTCGTTAGGCGTGTTCTGCTTGCCCTCATCCTTTGGATGCTCAGATGGCGTGTTCTCCGGGGTCTTGCCGTTCGTGACAGTCTGCTCCGCAGAGTTGATGTCCTTGTGGACAGCAACTTCCTTGCCATTGGCATCGGTCAGAGTCTCGAAGGCAACCTGAGAAGCGCAGTCGCCGTCGGTGATGATGATCGGAACATCAACCGTGCCGGCGGATGCCGTCGGCACAAAGTGCAGGCGGCTCCTAGCGCCAGTGGACTTGCCCGTCTCCTTGCACATCAGCTCACCGGTCAACGTGTACTTCGTGCCCGGCTTCAGGCCAGTGAAGTGCACGGTGTCGATGACGACAGCACCCTTCTCGACCAGACCCTTGCCGGCAATACCGGCAGTAGTCGTGATAGCTGGGTTGTCCTCAGATTGAGCTGGGGTGCTCGGGTGGTTCGGCTTGCTCGGCTTTTCCGGCTGGGCAGGCTTGCTCGGCTTGGACGGCTTTTCCGGCTGAGCGGGCTTAGTCGGCTTGCTCGGCTTCTCTGGCTGAGCGGGCTTGCTCGGCTTCTCTGGCTGAGCGGGCTTGCTCGGCTTCTCTGGCTGGGCAGGCTTGGCCGGCTTGGACGGCTTTTCCGGCTGAGCGGGCTTAGTCGGCTTGCTCGGCTTCTCTGGCTGAGCGGGCTTCGACGGCTTGCTCGGCTTCTTCGGCTGAGCGGGCTTCGACGGCTTGCTCGGCTTGCTCGGCTTTTCGGACTCGGACGTAGACGGAGTTGTCGTCTCAGACGGCTCTTCCGGCTGTGTCGTCTCCGGCTGCTCGGACGGCTCATCGTCGCTCGGCGTTGCCGGAACCGTGGACGTGGTCGGCTCAGTCGAGCTGGTCTCCGGTGCGGTCGTCTCCTCGGACGGAGTTTCGCTTTCCTCAGTCGGAGTGTCTTCCGGCTTCTCCGGAACCTCGCCGGTCACGGTCTGGCTAGCGTCGTTGATGTCTGCGTGGTCAGCGATCTCATTGCCCTGACCAGCGCTTTCCTTACCAGTCGAGTCAACCTCATCAGAGGTCAGGTGCTCGAACACGACAGCCTCGGCAACAGGAGTCTTAACAGAGTCAGACACCTCAAGAGTGACAGTCACAGTACCGCTTGCCGACGTCGGCTTGAACGTCGCCTCGCCATGACCAATCACAGAGCCATCAGCCTTATTAACAAGTTCACCGGAGAGGGTGTAGTTCTTACCAGGCACCAGGCCCTCGAAATGTACGGTGTCGACAACCTTGGCATTAGCCTCAATGCGGTTGCCCTGAAGCTCAGCTACCGTGCGTAGCTCCGGCTCCAGCGGCGTATCAGCGGGCTCGCTCGGCTTGGACGGTTCGGTAGTCTCAGTCGGCTCGCTCGGCTCCGTGGTCTGCGACTCAGTGCTGTCAGTCGGCTCGGTCGGTTCCGTCGGAGCGGCCGGCTTCGTGGACTCGGAGGTGTTAGGAGTAGTCGTCGAAGAGCTCGGCTGCTCTTCGCTTTCCGACGTCGTCGGAGTCTCAGACTCACTGGTCTCAGAAGTAGCGGTCTCGCTGGACGACGGCTCCGTTGTTTCTTCGGTCGTCTCCTCGGTCGTCTCTTCGCTCGTCGGGGTCTCTTCGGAGGTCGACGGCTGCTCCGGCTTTTCGCCGTGAACGGTCTGAGCTGCGTCGTTGATGTCCTCGTGGGTAGCGATTTCTACCCGCTGACCATCGGTGTTGTCCTGGCCATCGGCGGTGACCTCTGTCGAGGTCAGCTTTTCAAATGCAACAGCAGCGGATACCGGCTCATCTACATCATCGGAGACGGTAATCATGACGGCCTGCTCACCCGAAGAGGTCTCCGGAGTGAATTCGACGCTGCCGGTACCCAGGATGCGATCAGCATTGATCTTGTCCACCAGGGTGGCGTCCAGGCGGTAGTTCTTACCCGGAACAAGGTCGGTGAACTTCACGATGTCCTTAACCACAGCGCCCGCAACAATCTTGTTGCCGTTCAGGCGAGCCTGCGTGGAGATCGACGGCTTACGCGTCTTCGGCTTTTCTGGCTCAGACGGCTTGGTCGACTCGGACGGAGTCGTGGTCTCCGCAGGCGTGGTCGGAGTAGTCGGCTTCTCCGGCTCAGTCGGCTTTTCCGGCTCGGTTGGCTGTTCCGGCTCAGATGGCTTTTCTGGCTCGGACGGCTTCGTCGGCTCTGCCGGAACTTCACCGGAAGACGGAGTGACATTGTCAATCACAATGATGTCTTGTTTCTTACCATTGTTGAAAATGTAGCCAGTGCGGTTCGTACCGTCGACAGTGCCCTGACCGACGTTAGCCGGACCAGTGAGGTAGTCGTAGACAGCCTTCGTCGATGGGTTGTGAATGCCCTGGGAGAAGTCAATGTCATCGGAGAAGTGCCACAGAGCGAACTGAGTTGCGTTATTGGCGTCCAGCACATTCAGACGTCCTTTAACTCCAGCTGCCTTCCCCAGTTCATCCAAACCAACAGCTGGAGAACCGTGGTGCGCAATCCAGTTGAGCTTCCGGTATCGGTCAAAGTCGTTCCGCAGCTTGTTATTGGTATCTGTACTGCGCGAGAACTGACTGAAGTTCTGCACACGACCGGTGTCATAAAGATCACCGGCGACGCTGGCCTCAATGCAGTAACCCATTTTGTGGCTACCAAATGGAGTTGCAGCCTCGTCAAATGCCGCAATGAGTGGCCCAAAATCACGGACATTTCCATTGGCTTCAACACCCTTAACGGTTCCAGGAACACTCAAAATCTTCTGGATTGTCAGGGTTTCGCCAGTGTCTTCTGCATCCTGCGCATGCGCAATTATTGGAGATTTAGCGAAGAAAAGAGCGAGCACAGCCATGAAGCTAAAAAGCGCCAACCAGCGCTTCTCGTTTGTAAAACGACCGAACATGAGCCCTCCCCCTTCCTTCGATTTCAGTGCGTTATACACCTTTCGCTACCTTTCCAGCCTTCAATGAACAATCAATGACCACGCATAAGCGTCTCCAGCCCCCATCACAGGTAGCCCAGTTGACATCGCCTTCTAATTCTCATTTATAGCGTTGGCCGCCCCCGAATATAACAAATACATTTTATGTTTGTTAGACCATTTAATTAGCACCCCTATTTCCTTTTATTTCAATGCCAATAATTGTTGTTTACATATTTTTTCTGGGGTAGCCATATGGATACCGGACAAATACCAACATTCCACCTTCCTCTACAACACCTAGCCATTCAGCCCAGATAAACCTCCATTACCTGCAGATATGAAGATTTTTTAATAAATCTCCACCCATTAATTCGGGTTGAAATGTCTCCCATGTCACGATTCTTATAATTGTGAGATAAGGCACAGCCAACACCCCACCCCCACCTAATGAAAATGCACCCCAATAATTTTCCGGACGCAATAATGACACCTCTGAGCCATTTGCAAAAACACCCCTAGGCGCATTTAATAAGCCACATAATTGGGCCTTAATTGCGGCTGCATAAATATTTGCGTCTCCGCCCCAGCCCTCTCCATCCGCGGTTAATAGACAAAAATGTGTCCGATTCAAGACATTCCAGCAGATCACGTTATGCAAATCGCGCCTGAATAGAGGGCTGCAAATGTGAAACTGTGCGAGTTTATGACACTTTCAAGCCATTTTTCGGGCCATTTTTGTCATAAACGCAGTCAGTAACTCGGATCGACCCAACGTCGCCAGCTATAGACGCAAAAAAAGCGCCTCCCCACTCCACAAGGAGTGAGAAGGCGCTCGTGCGCTGTTACGCATTAACTGCCGCGAGAGCTAATAGCTGCGCAGTGCAGTGCCTAAGTCGGCTTAGACGGTCTTAGATAGCCTTTGCACCGGTGAGGTCCAGGTCGACTGGCAGGTTGTCACCTGCACCGTCCTCGGCCAGCAGACCACCCTGGTTGTTGCCACCGGTCTGGGCACCCTGCTCCTGACCGCCAGTCTGGAGGCCACCCTGGTTCTTACCGCCGGTCTGCATGCCCTGCTCTTGGCCGCCGGTCTGGAGACCGTTCTGGTTCTTACCGCCGGTCTGGAGACCCTGCTCCTGGCCACCGTTCTGCAGGCCCTGGTCGCCACCGACGTTCTGCAGGCTCTGGTCCTGGCCACCGGTCTGGAAACCGGACTGACGCTCACCAATCTGGCCCTTGTCGTTAACCTGGTCGCCGCCGACCTTGTCGCCCTTGTCCAGCTTGTCGCCGCCAATCTGGTCGCCGCCGTTCAGCTGGTCGCCGCCAGCGTTCTGGAGACCCTGGTTGCCGCCAACGTTCTGCAGAGCGTTGTCCTGATCGCCACCGACGTTCTGCAGACCCAGGTTGCCGCCCTCAGTCAGAGAGTGGAAGTTCGGGAACAGAGAGTCAACCTGAACCAGTGGGCCCTCCGGGAAGTTCACATTGAACTCAGGTACCGGCAGCGGAGCCGGTGCTGGCAAGGAGGAAATCAGTTCGCAGATATTGCACAGGTTATCCATGATGATCCTTTAGAAAATGAAGTGTAGATAGATGGTGTGGCGCGATGCCCAGAGCTGAAGGTAAAGGGCTTCTCGCCTTCTCCTTTGCGGCCACTGCCGTGCTCACACGAAAACCGTACCGGTGATGAAAAACGGTCACAATATAGAAAATCGACGCACTTCAGCCAGGAAATTGGAAATAGAAAAACGGCAAAATTTAACCTGCACTTTTGCCCAAACGTCGCATGTCACGGGTCACATTGCTAGCCTTTTGGTCACCCCAAACCAGGCTCGCCTTTTCCAGCAGAAAAGCCCCGGCACCTAATGAACTGCTCCCCATTAGTTGGACTGAGAAATCAGTTACCGACTAGTGGGGAGTAGTTGTCATTGAGAGCACGAAGTTCGCTAAGTGAATATCAGCGCGAGCAGTTGGTTGAACTATTTGAGCAAGGCATGGGTTATACAGCCGCTGCCAATGCCCTTGGTGTCTCCAAGTATGCCGCCCGTATGCTCTGTCGTCGGTTTAAGCTGCATGCAGGCTATGTCTTGTGGAGAAACCGACAAAGCAGCAGTACTCGTTTGAAATCAAGAAGGAAGTTGTCCAACGCCACCTTGCTGGCGAGACAGCGATGGATCTTGCGCGCGAATTTGGCCTGTCATCACAGCAGCTGGTCCGCGGGTGGACGTGGAAATGGCGCAAAGACGGCGATGACGCGTTGAAACCGAAGCCGAAGGGCAGACCCAAAGGATCGGTCACGCCGAAGCCGCTGTCGGAGGAAGACAAGCTGCGTGGCGAAAACGAACGGTTGCGGGCCGAAAATGCCTATCTAAAAAAAATTGCGGGACTTGAGGAATCAGGGACGCGCCTGAAAGTCCAGGCGATTGTCATCCTCAAGTCGCACCACCGCTTGGAGTACCTCCTAGAGGCAGCAGGTATGCCACGGTCGACGTTCTTCTACCACCAGCAACGACTCAGTAAGCCAGATAAGCACGCCGAGCTCAAGCAAGCGATTCGGGAAAGCTTCGAGCGTAACAAGCATCGCTACGGCTACCGGCGAGTGCTACTTGACCTGCGTAACCAGGGGTGGGTGGTCAACCACAAACTCGTCTACAAACTCATGTGCGAGATGGGGCTGCGAGCCAAGATCCGCCAACGTAGACCTTATGTTTCCTACACCGGGACGATCAGCCACATTGCCGACAACAAGCTTGACCGCAAATTCACCCCGGATCAGCCAAATACCGTCTTTGTCAGCGACGTCACCGAGTTCAGGGTTGCAGGCCGCAAGGTCTACCTGTCACCGGTGATGGACTTGTTCGACCGCTCAATCGTTGCCCACACTGTGGCTACATCGCCGTCGACAGCGTTGACCACCGATTCTTTGCCCAAGGTGATCGCGGCGTGGGCACCTGAACCCGGGTGGATGATGCACACCGATCAAGGTTTCCAGTACCAGCATGCCTCGTGGCGTGACCTGATCGGCGACAACGGCGGTGTTCAGTCGATGTCGCGTAAAGCCAACTGTTACGACAACGCGGTCATGGAGAACTTCTTCGGCCACGTGAAAACCGAGATGTACCACGGAGAAGTCTTCGACACTGTCGCAGAGTTCAACCAGGCGATCGATGAGTACATCGGGTGGTACAACACCGAACGCGTCCAACAACGACTCAAGGGCCTGACCCCGATGCAATATCGAAATCAGACCCTTGAAGCCCTAACCGCCTAGAGTTAAACCAGTCCAACTTTCGGGGACCAGTTCACCTCGGATCCCCGCGGGGCTTTTTCTGCCCCTCACCCTTTCACTTTTGCTTTAGGTAAGGGTAAGTTAACTCCCACTATGACCTCGAACCCAGTTACCCTGAACACTCCGACGAACACTTCCGCCTACCGCGCGGCCTTTTCTGACCACCTACTCTTGGCCGCCCCTTCTGAACCGCACCATCGAATCATCCGCGCCACTGTTTATGACGTCAGCGCCCCGGCAGAAAACCTGCAGAGGATTGTCATCCGCTCCCCCGAGCTAGTCGGCTTTCAGCTTTCCGGCCCGGACGAATTCTTTGGCCTCTTTATGCCGGCTAAGCCCGGCGAGAATCTCCATTTACCCCTCCACGGAGGTGGCGCCAATATCCGCGCAAGCGTTACAGCCATGCCGGAGACCCAACGCCCAAATTTACGTTGGTACACCGTACGCTCACTCGATCCCGAGTGCGGACAGATAACTTTCGACGTGGCGACACATGGCGTCAAAAATCCAAAGGATGAGCACGTCGGACCAGGGCTCGCCTGGGCTCTTGCAACTCGTGTTGGCGACCAGGTAGGCATCTGGACATGCCAGGGCCTCTGGCACCGCGCGCAAAGTTCACAAACACTTATCGCAGACCCATCTGCCGTACCTTCCGTTCGCGCCATTTTGGATTACGCGGATGCGTTTGCCCCGGAACAGTTGCGCGACATACACCTCGTAGTGGTCGCCGAGAACCATGGTGACCTCGAGCCATCCCTCGTCGCCGACTGGGAGAGCAAGCTGGGCAGCCTAGAAGTGCTGTTTAGCGCTACAACGGACTTCAGCACGGCAGTGATGTCCCACCTACAGCAACTGGACCGTGCCGAACACCCCGCAACACAGTCGAAGTACGTCTGGGTCGCGGGTGAAGGACAGCTCTGCAAGGAAGTACGGCGCCACGCAATTCACACCTGGGGCCTCAATAGCGAATCCGTGCAGTGGTGCCCCTATTGGTTCCTAGGCAGGGCACGGCCTTAATTAGCCACAATCCCTCGCGGCACAATAATCGGAGCCATACCGCGGGGATCTTCCCACACCTCGGCATTCAGGCCATATGCCTCGCGCAACACATCCACCGTCAGAGCCTCCTTTGGAGAACCCTCGGCGATCTTTTCCCCTTCCTTCATGACGATCATCTCGTCGCTAAAAGCTCCCGCCAGGCCAAGATCATGAAGTACGGTAATCACCGTCTTGCCCTCTTGAGCGAGCTCCCGCACGATACTTAGAATCTCTATCGCATGTGCCGGATCTAGGTAGGTAGTCGGTTCGTCCAACAGCACAATTGGCGTATCCTGCGCCAACACCATCGCCATCCAGACCCGCTGCCGCTGGCCGCCAGAAAGCTCCGCCACGTCGCGGGCAACAAGATGGTCAACCTTCGTCTTCTTCAGCGCCTCGCGCACTTTTTCTTTATCTTCTGACGCCGTCGCTCCCCCACCCCAGAGCGATCGACGATAAGGGTGCCGTCCGCGCTCCACAAGTTCTCCAACGGTCAATCCCGCCGGACACAGCGGGTGTTGTGGCAAAAGCGCAATTAGTTGGGCGGCTTCGCGCGACCGCAAACTATGCACGTCCTTTTTCTCTACAAGAACCCGTCCTTCGGCGGGAGCAAGCAGCCGAGAAAGCGTCTTGAGCAACGTCGACTTGCCACAACCATTGGGGCCTAAGAGCGTGGTGACCTTCCCGGGCTCTGCAGTGAAAGACACGTCCTTAACAATGCTTGGGCCGTCGTTGTAGCCCACGGTGACGTGATCAACTTGAACGTTCATTGAACCATTCCTTTCAGAGTTCCGCGACGGGCCGCCAACCACACAAGCAACACCAACGCGGGGCCACCGATGATGGCGGTAACCAAACCCACAGGGGATGTAAATGGCAGTGCGCCCGCCACGACGGCGCACGCAGCTAATAGAGCAGCGCCTGCAAAAGTAGAGCACAACGGATGGGGCGTGGGCGTTCCGGCCACCAGCTTGGCCAGCTGAGGAGCCAATAGTGCCACGAATCCAATTGGGCCGACAAAGGAAACCACCACCGCGACAATGCCCGTTGCGGCAATGAGCAAAATAGCGCGCACCCTCGTGACATTTACCCCAAGTGTGGACGCGGTGGCGTCATCATGAGAAAGAAGAGGGACATCGCGCGTAACACAGAGGCCTAAAACTACGAAGGGCAACAGGCCCAACACCATAGGAAACAAAGCTTCCATACGCACAAAGCCGGTAGACCCAGCGAGCCAAGTTTGGGCATCCGTGGCACGAGTTAAGTCAGCCCGGAGCAGGAGATACTGCACTAAAGACTGCGTGAGGAAAGACAGTGCCAGGCCGATGACCACTACGCGCTGCGACGTCCCGAAGCCACCGAGTAGAACGAGCAAACCAACGATCACTAGTGCGCCAAGCAAAGCGAGTGCAGCACGCCACCAGAACGTCGGCACCCCCTCACTCCATGCAGGGCGGGTAACTACGGTGCCCGCCACAACCAAAACCGCCGCGCCGCCGGATACACCGAGAATGTCCGGGCTGGCCAGCGGATTGCGGGCCATGGTCTGAGTCCACGCACCTGCCAGCCCTAGAGCCGCGCCGACCAGAACGGTAGCGATTGCTACAGGCAGGCGGAGATCCCACACCACGTTGATTGCTTGCTGTGTGCCCCCACCGGTGAGAACCTCGATGACTTCCATCGGGCTGAGCTTCACCGCTCCTTGCCCCAGGATTAAGCAGTAACAAAGAGCCGCTACGAGGGCGAACCCTGCCGAAGCCGCCAGGACGCGTCTGCTTCGTGAACGCTTAATACTACGGATAGACGTCATATCGCTCATATCGTCAGCTCCGAGTCATTCGAGGTCGGTGAACTCTTCTTACGTCGCACCGCCAGAATCATCACTGGGGCACCGACAATAGCTAAGACAATGGACATTTCCAGCTCGTTAGGCTGCAGGACGAAGCGGCCCACAATATCGGCTAGCAACACAGCCGCGCCACCAACAATGCCGGTCGGCAGCAAGAGGCGAGTCAGGGACGGGCCGGTAAACGGGCGTAGTAGGTGTGGCACGGCGAAGCCCACGAATGTCACAAGCCCCACAGTGGCTGTCGCCGAGCCGGCGAGGATGATCACCGCTGCGGCAGCCAACAAGCGGGTTCTCGTGGGCGAGCTGCCAAGGGAACGGGCGGAGTCCTCTCCCATCGCAAGTAGATCCAGCGGGCGTGCTGCAAGCGCACCACATAGAGCACCTAGTGCTAGACCTAAAGCAGCTAAGGCCACGTCTTCCATACCCCGCCCAGCTGTAGAGCCAACGGTCCAGCGGCGGAGCCCTTCCAGGGTGTCGGAAGAATAGAGGCTCAGCATATTCGTGGCCGCTTGCAGGGCGAAGGTAACTCCCACGCCCACGAGTACCAGAGTTAGCGGGTTACGCGATACGCGGGAAATCAACAGCACGATTAAGGCAGCGACGGCCGCCCCGACGAGCCCTACAAGTGTCCGCTCCCCGACCGTCGTTGCCCAGCCCAAGGTCAGTGCCGCAGCGACTGCGAAACTTGCTCCAGCGTTCACGCCGATAATGCCGGGATCTGCCAGGGGGTTGCGGGTCCAGCTCTGAGCAATGGCACCCGCCATAGCCAGGGCTGCGCCTGTGATCACAGCCAAGAGGGTGCGCGGAACGCGCAAGTCCCAAATGATGCCGGATTGCGTAGATGGGTGCGGACCATGCATGAGGATGCTGGTCACTTCGCCAATGGAAAGATCTTTGGAACCCAAGTACAGGGAGGCAAGCAGCAGCAAAGCCAAGCCAACGAGTGCGGCCGAAGTAAGCAAACGCCGGGAAAACACCAAAGAATGTCGAGCTCTTGAAACGGACACTTTCAATTAAATTGCGTCAGAGAACTTGTCGACTGCCCAGGGGATGGTCAATGGGTTCGGCATACTCATTGCATTGCCCACGTTTTCGTCCATCCAGCGGACCTTGCCTTCGCGAACAACGTCCAGCTTGCTGAATGTTGGATCCTTCTTCAAGGTATCGGCGGCACCCTGGTAATCAAGGATGAAGAGGTAATCGACGTTGTTGAGGTCGCTGTAGTTCTCAGGTGCGATGTCGCGGTAGAACTCGCCCCCGTTACCTTCGAGCTCCTTCGGGATCTCGAAGCCCAGACTCTTGATAAACTGCCCGCGACCGTCACCGGAGGTGTACAGGCCGATCTTTCCCTGATAAGGCATGACGATAGCCGCACGCTTGCCTTTGAGCTCAGGGTGCTGCTGTTGGAAATCATCGAAGGCCTTCTGCGTTTCTTCGACGAGTTTGTCGCCTTCTTCTTGCTTGTCTACAGCGCCGGCGATCTGGTTGACCTGATCCCGCCAGGGGATCTGCCAGTCCGTGGCACCGTCTGGCTTAACGGTGGTTGGGGCGATGTCATTAAGCGCCTTCTTCGCCTGCGCGTCTACGGCAGAGTTCACCGCAATGATCTTGTCCGGATCAGCGGCGGAGATCTTCTCCAGGATTTCAGCAGTGAATCCGTTGGCAGTACCGTAAACCACTTCAGGCTTGTTGTCGCCGAGCTTTTCGGTAGCCCATGGGCCGACGCCAGATGCATCAACATCTCCCTCAGCACCCCAGGGCGCTACGAGGACTGGTTGGATGCCTAGAGCGAGCAAGGTATCGCTGTCTCCCAGGCCAACTGCGGCGATGCGCTCGTCCCCGGTGCCCTCATTTTTTGACGCCGCCGCGTCGTCGCCTCGGGAGCAACCAGACAGAACAAGAGTGGATGCTGCCAAGACAGCGGCGGTCTTCAGCGCCGCTCGACGGGTCAGCGAATTGTTTCGAAACATGTGAAAGCCTAACGCGTAAGGAACTCTTTGAAACGCTGTAAAGTACCCGTAGCCCCAAGAGACTGATGGCCTCTTTCGGCTACGGCCAACACAGCAATCGAGCCTATATTACACAGGTAAGGCTAACCACACAACAGGCTACCCTAAATTAGTCCGCTTCCTGCTCGGCCGCTACCGACTCCATCGCCGCCCTGGCCACCGTCGCCACGCTGGCCACCCTAGCCACCCTGGCCACTGTCACCGCCCTGGCCACCCTAGCCACCCTGGCTCTCAATGCCGAGATGCTCGCGCTATTGCAACTCGTGGCACCAACTGTCGGAAAAGTTGCACTTCGAAGGTCGAAATGTCGCTAGAACGGGAATCTGTCAGCACAGGCGCGCCTCCGAATTTTGCGTCAATTCCCTGACCTGCAGTTTTGCGGAGCTGCAAATCAGTGTCTTTAACGCATTCCCGTTCTAGCGACATTCACCCCTGCTAGCGCCCCAAATACGGCGCCGTCGGCCACGCATTCCCGGTCTAGCGACATCTGCACATCCTCACGCCACCAAATAGGGCGCCGGCGCCTCCCGTCACGCAATCCCCCCAGCACTGCGCTCGCACAATCTCACATTCCGCTGGCGCTGCAGCCAAGCGGAAAGCGTGGGCGTCAATAAGAAAAAATAGGCCCCCCTACCGCAACAATGTGAACTGCTCCCCATTAGTTGGACTGAGAAATCAGTTACCGACTAGTGGGGAGTAGTTGTCATTGAGAGCACGAAGTTCGCTAAGTGCCGAGGCTTAACTTTTTGCGCTTTTAAGTACTGCGCTCAACTACTGGTCAGCGACCAACAACTCCGCAATCTGGATGGTATTCAGAGCAGCGCCCTTACGCAGATTGTCGCCAGAGACAACCAGCACCAGGCCACGCCCCTCCGGAACCGACTGATCGACACGGATACGACCCACCAGGGACTCATCCACACCAGCGGCGGCAAGCGGATTCGGAACGTCAACGACCTTCACGCCCGGCGCGGACTCCAGCAGCTCGGTTGCCTTCTCCACGGACAGCGCATTCTCAAACTCAGCGTGAATCACCAGCGTGTGGCCAGTGAACACCGGAACACGCACACAAGTACCAGCAACAGCCAGCTCAGGGATAGACAGAATCTTGCGGGACTCATTGCGGAGCTTCTGCTCCTCATCGGTCTCCAGTGAACCGTCATCAACAAAGTTTCCAGCCACCGGCAGCGCGTTGAAAGCAATCGGTGCGACATACGGACCAAAGTCCTCCGCAACCAGAGCCGAACCATCAGTGGTCAGCTTCTCCAGGTTGTCGATGTTCTCGCGCACCTGGCCAGCCAGAGTATTCACGCCAGCAAGGCCCGAACCCGAGACGGCCTGGTAGGAGGACACACGCAGACGCTGCAACCCGGCCTCGTCGTGAAGCGGCTTGAGCACCGGCATCGCGGCCATCGTGGTGCAGTTCGGATTAGCGACAATTCCCTTCGGGATGTCCTGCAAAGCATCCGGGTTGACCTCGGAGACCACCAACGGGACCTCCGGATCCTTACGCCACGCCGACGAGTTATCAACAACAACAGCGCCAGCAGCCGCAAAACGCGGAGCCTGCTCCTTCGACAGCGTGCCGCCAGCGGAGAACACCGCGACATCAATGCCCTTCAGATCCTCGTCAGAAGTAGCCGCGACATCCTCGACAACAACCTTCTCGCCGCGGAACTCCAGCTCCTTGCCCGCGCTACGGGCAGAAGCGAAGAAACGAACCTTATCGGCCGGGAAATTACGCTCCGCCAACAGGGTGCGCATCACACGACCAACCTGGCCAGTGGCACCAACAACAGCAATCGTGGTCATTAGAACTCCTTAACGTCCCGTACCAGCGTAAACAACAGCCTCAGTGTCGCCACCGAGATTGAAAGCGTCGTGCAGGGCCTTCACAGACTTGTCGACATCCTGGTCATTAACCAGCACCGAGATACGAATCTCAGAAGTGGAAATCAGATCGATATTCACACCCTCATCAGCGAGCGCCTCACAGAACGTCGCAGTCACACCCGGGTGGGACTTCATGCCAGCACCGACCAAGGAGACCTTGCCCACGTGATCGTCGTAAAGCACGTCCTTCCAGTCGTTGTCAGCCTGCAGCTTCTTCAGCAACGCCATCGCCTTCGGAGCATCCTCGCGCGGGCACGTGAAAGTAATGTCAGTGCGGTTATCCGCGACGGTGGAGACGTTCTGCAGCACCATATCGATGTTGATCTCCGCATCCGCAACAGCACGGAACATCTTCGCCGCCTGGCCCGGATCATCCGGAATGCCCAGCACGGTCACCTTCGCCTCGGAGCGGTCATGAGCCACACCGGTCAACACTGCTTCTTCCATAGGGATATCCTCCATCGATCCATCAACAAGGGTGCCAAGTTCATTGCTATACGACGAACGCACACGCAACGGGACGTTAAACGCGCGGGCGTATTCGACACTTCGCAGCTGCAAAATCTTCGCGCCAACCGCGGCCATCTCCAGCATCTCCTCGAAGGAAATGGTGTCCAAGCGCTGTGCATCCGGCACAATGCGCGGATCCGCCGTGTACACGCCATCCACGTCGGAGTAAATCTCGCAGACGTCTGCCTCCAGAGCTGCCGCGAGAGCGACCGCAGTGGTATCCGAGCCACCACGGCCCAGCGTAGTGACGTCCTTGGTCTCGCGGTTCACACCCTGGAAACCGGCCACCAGGCAGATGTGGCCCTCGTCGAGAGCCTCGCGGACACGGCCCGGAGTGACCTCGACAATGCGGGCGTTACCGTGGCGCTCCGTAGTAATTACGCCGGCCTGCGAACCGGTAAAAGAACGGGCCGATGCGCCGAGGCTTGCGATTGCCATAGCGACCAGCGCATTAGAAATACGCTCACCGGCGGTCAGGAGCATGTCCATCTCGCGTCCCGGCGGGACCGGGTTGACCTGCTCAGCGAGGTCCAGAAGCTCATCGGTGGTGTCGCCCATTGCCGAGCAGACAACCACGACGTCATTGCCCTGCTTTTTGGTTTCCACAATTCGTTCTGCAACACGACGAATGCGTTCGGCGCTCTCCAGGGATGAACCACCGTACTTCTGCACAACCAGTGCCATGGTCGGCAACCTCCAAAAACTAGGCAACTATATGCACGTAACTATTATTGACTCAATTTACTTGAGTCGCATTCGTAATTACATAGTGGGTTACCAAAACGTAGCTTGCGGGGGTTGTGTGGAGGGTTTGGATCGGGTTGCGTGGGGGTTTGCGGGGTATCGTGGCCGGTTTTCGGGTGTGGGTTGGGTGTTTGGGGTATTTGGGGTGTGGATTGGGCGCGACTGCGCGGCAAGGGTGTGACGGCTGGGGTGTTTGGGGTGTTTGGGGTGTCGGTTGGGTGTGGATCGGACGCTGCTGCGGGCTGCAAATGTGAAACTGACTAAGTTTATGACAAAAACAGGC
>NZ_JASBOG010000020.1:0-43679 GCF_039907185.1 Corynebacterium sp. c8Ua_99 | reverse complement strand
GGCTTGAAAGTGTCATAAACTCAGACAGTTTCACATTTGCAGCCCCTGAGTTTTCGGGTCGACAGTTTTGCCACGTAACCCCGGGCTGTGGTGCTGCCGCAGTTGGGGCCTGACTAGTCGCTACCTTGAGAACTGGACGCACTCTTTGGCTATCAACCCTGAACCGCGGCAAAAAGTAGGGTTCAGTAGCCAATGACAAAACCCTCCCTCACTTGGATAATTCCAGGTGAGAGAGGGTTTCTACTTGGTCGGGGTAGCGGGATTTGAACCCACGGCCTCTTCGTCCCGAACGAAGCGCGCTACCAAGCTGCGCCATACCCCGAGGCCACAGACACAAACTGGGAACATACGTCTCAGTGCTGTGCTTGCGAGGACTTACTTTAGCCCGACGCCGAGTCAGAATGCAAAACGCCTGCTTAACGGGCTGTGGGAACAAGCCGCGGTCTCCGCCGCACCCTTACAAACTACGAACTGCACCCCGACGGACTACGAACTACGAATCCCGCTCCACAACCTCAATCAAGGTCGCGGATGGGCGGCAGAACAAGCGCACCGGGGCGTAAGGGGAAGTGCCGAGGCCATTAGAAACGTGCAGCCACGTCTTCTCGGTCCAGCGCGACAACCCCGAGGCCCGCGAGCGGTCGATACCGCAGTTGGTCACAATGGCCTTCCCGCCGGGCAGGCACACCTGGCCACCGTGTGTGTGGCCAGAAAGCACCAGGTCGTAGCCGTCTTCCGCAAAAGAATCCAACACGTGTGGCTCCGGCGAGTGCGACAGGCCGATAGCGATGTCGGCATCCGCATTCGGGGCACCGGCAATCTGCGAATAGTCCTCCAACTCGTGATGAGGGTCATCCACACCGGACAGCGCCACCTTCACGCCACCCGCCACAAACTCCAGCCGGGCATGGGTGGCATCCTGCCAACCGTGTTCGATAAACGCAGCGCGCATGCCGCGCCACGGCAGTTCGACGCGTGAGGGCTTGCGCTTCTTGCCCGTCAGGTACTTCAGCGGATTGACAGGCCGTGGCGCGAAGTAGTCATTCGTACCGAACACGAAGGCGCCCGGACGGTTCAGTAGGGGGCCGAGCGCTGCGAGGACACTGGGAACGGCCTTGTCACTGCCCAGGTTGTCGCCGGTATTAATCACCAGGTCAGGGTTCAGAGCATCGAGGCTGGCAACCCACTTCTGCTTCAGCTTCTGGTCGGGGAGCATGTGGAAGTCGGAGACATGCAGAATCCGGAAAGGCTCACCCTCGCGCTTTCCCGCCCGGGCGAGCGTGCCGGGTGCCAGCACGGGAACTTGCACACGGTGGAGTTTAAATGCGCGCAATTCGACTTGGTTCGCGTAGATGAACGTCGTCAAGCCAAGCGTGGCGAGAGCTGCGGCAGACCGCAGAATTCGGTTGGGAAAAGCGCGCGATGTCATGACAGAGACACTATCAACTACAGCGGTAGTCTAGGGCGTATGAGTGAACTGAAGAACACAATTGTCTCCGATATGACCGCCGCAATGAAGGCCCGCGACAAGGAAACCGTTGCGGCGCTGCGCATGCTGAAGGCCGCCATCCAGACCGAGGAGGTCTCCGGCTCCAAGCACGAGCTCACCGATGACGAGGTGCTGCGTGTGATTGAGCGGGAAGTCAAGAAGCGTCGCGAGTCCGCTGAGATGTACGCCGAGAACGGCCGCCAGGAACTTGCCGACGCCGAACTCGCCGAAGCAGAGGTTTTCGCCCGCTACCAGCCGGAACAGCTTGACGACGACGCCGTGAAGAACCTCGTCGCGGAATCCGTGGCCGAGGTTGCTGGTGATGACGCGCCGAGCATGAAGATCATGGGCCAGGTTATGAAGGTGGCTAAGGAAAAGGCCGCTGGCCAGGTCGATGGCAAGCGGCTTTCCGAGGCCGTTAAGGCTGCCCTGCAGGGCTAGCGCGGCCTTTCGGCGTTTTTCCTTTTCGGTGATAAGCGTTGGAGCTGCCTTCTAGGGTGAACTAGAACGGCAGCAGTGGAATCAGATCCCGCAAGCTCGGCGCTGGCGGAGTGTTGGGACGAGGGAACTGCGGTAGCGGATCCGGCCGGGTCGTCGTCGAGTCCGGTCGCGGCGACGGCGCCGGTGGTGGGGTCGGACGGCGCGTGCCATCGGCCACGCGGATTGTGACGGTGCCACCCTTGAGAAGCAGCGGCGGCTGATCCAACCCGACCACGATTCCGCGCGACTCACCCGTGTGGGACACTGTACGTTCCTCTACCTTGTAGCCAGCCTTCTTAAGGGTCTCCCGAGCCTCGGCCTTCTGCATGCCCACCACATTCGGCATTTGGGTGATAGAGGTGCCCAGGCCGTAGTCCGAATCCAATGGGGGGAGGTTCTTTCCGCCGTAGTCCTCGATAATTGGGCCGACTGCGCCGAACCATGTCCGCGCGGGCTCGCGACCACCAAAGAGGTTGCCGCTTGGGCACTGGCGCAGCGGCGACGTGCACAGCTCCGTGACCGTCGGGGTGTCGTTGTAGGCGTACACCGATCCGGCCAGACCGCCGGTGAAGCCCAGGAATGCCGCGGACTGGTTCGACTCGGTGGTACCGGTCTTAGCCGCGACTGGGCCTTCCCAATTCAGCTCTTTCGCGGCATCCTTCGCGGTGCCATCGGTGGCGTCATTGCTGAGCGCATTAGCGATCGCGTGCGCGACACCCGGCTCCACTGCCTGCTCGCACGGTGGCACATTCAGCTTGACCGCATTGCCCTTGGAATCCGTGATCGACTCAATCGGAGAGGGTTCGCACCAGCGGCCATTGCTGGCCAGGGTGGCAGCGACATTGGACAGCTCAAGGTTATTCACCGCCGTCGGACCCAGCACGAATGAGCCGAGCTTATGCTCCGAGACATAGTCCGCCACCGAGGACTCACCATCAAAACTGCCCGGCTCCGTGTATGAGCGCATGCCCAGGCGTACCGCCATGTCCATCACGCCATCGACGCCGACCAGCTCCGAAATCTGAATAAAAGGAGTATTCGGCGACCGTGCGAGCGTCTCACGCAGCGACATCGACGGCGGGAAACTACCTACGTTCTCCACGCAGTACAGGCCCGGCGGGCAGCCCTCTGCGCCACCGGTGCCCAGCCCGGAGGCCTCATAACGACGCGGCACCGGGAAGTTGGTATCAATACCCAGCCCCTTTTCCACCGCCGACGTCGCCGCGAAAATCTTAAAAATCGAGCCCGCGCCATTGCCCACCGGCGTAAATGGCTGAGGCTGCACGGTCTGCATTTGTTCCGCATCGAGGCCGTATACGCGTGACGACGCCATCGCGAGCAACTTCCTGGAGTCATCCCCAGGCTCAAGCAAACTCATAACCTCGGCTGCGCCATCCGCAGTCGGTGACGCCTGCTGACGCAGAGACTCCTGCACGCTGTCCTGCACACGCGGGTCCAGCGTGGTCTTCACATGGAAGCCACCGCGCTTGAGCTTATCGGTCTCAATACCGTGGTTCTCCAAGTAGGAGACCACATAATCACAGAAGAAACCGCGATCGCCCGCCGCGATACAGCCCTGCGGCAGGCGCTGAGGCTCTGGGAGAATACCGAGATCAGCTGCCTTGGCGTCCTGAGCCTCCTGCGGGCCAATTGCTCCCGTGGATTCCATAGCCGCAAGCACGTCGTTACGCCGTGCATGCGCACCTTCCGGATTTGTATACGGATCGAGCCCGGAGGACTGCTGAACCATGCCCGCGAGCAGAGCGGCCTGCGGGACATTCAGATCGGACGCGGGAATGCCGAAGTAGGTCTGAGCTGCAGCTTCCACGCCGAAAGCGCCATTGCCGAAGGGGACCAAGTTCAGGTACTTAGTCAGAATCTCGTCTTTCGTCAGCTCATCTTCCAGGTCCAACGCGATGCGAATCTCGCGGATCTTGCGACCATAATCCGTGGCAGTAGCAGCGCGGCGCTCCGACTCCGACTCTGCGTCCACCAGCAGCGTGTGGTTCTTAATCAACTGCTGCTCGATTGTGGAGGCACCTTCCTGCACCGACTGAGACATGAAGTTCTTTACCGCCGCACGAGCAGTGCCCTTCCAGTCCACACCAGAGTGCTCATAAAAGCGCCTATCCTCCACGCTGACCAGCGCATCCTTCATAGCTGGCGAGATGCGTTCCGATGGCACATTAAACCGCCGCTGGTCATAGAGCCACGCAATTGGCTGATCATTCCGATCCGTAATAGTGGTGACCCCCGGTGCGTCCTTAGAAATCACCGACCGCGACGCCGACGCGAATTCATCAGCCGTGTGCGCGACGAGGTAGGCCGAGCCGCCCACAAGAGGAAAGAGGGCGCTGGCCACAATCAACGCTGCCAACACAGTGGCAACGGAGAGCTTGAACAGCGTCGAACCTTTATTCACAGCAATCACACTACAAGGTAGGGCGGATTGAGCCGAAGTGAGTTTTCGAAAATCCGCCTAGAGACATGCCCGGCGAGCCCAGAAAAACGCCTGGCGAGCGGGGGAGGATCGCTACGAGCGCCCTTACAATACCGGGCAACTCGTCGTGTGGTGGTTTCTGGAAAAAGATTTTCATAGTGACGCAAATCACCCCCGTGCTTTTGTTGGAAAAAGTTGCCCCACCTGCATTGTTGTATTTAGGGCTGCGCCACGTCCACCCTCCCAGTGTGACCCAATCGACATTATTTGGGTGGTGTGAATAGACTTACAACAAAATTTCAGCACTATTTAGTTGAAACTATTTCGAAATAACGAAAATCGCAGGCACGAGGAGGCTACAATGACCGCCACGATTCCCGATCGCAACCGCACTGCTACTACGCCAGACTACGAGCTCGGTGTAGAGAGCTTCCGCGATCGTCAGGAGTGGGTCCCGCGCGCTAAGTGCCGCGATATTGACCCGGATAAGTTGTTCGTTCGCGGCGCCGCACAGCGCGAAGCCGCAGTTATCTGCCGCCATTGCCCAGTGGTTCTGCAGTGCCGTGCCGACGCTCTGGATAACCGCGTCGAGTTCGGCGTCTGGGGTGGCCTGACCGAGCGTCAGCGCCGCGCAATGCTGCGCGAGCACCCGGAAATTACTTCGTGGGCCGACTTCTACGCTCAGCAGTACGCAGCTCAGCGCAAGGCAAAGCTGGCTAAGTAAAAACCGAACTTAAACCGAAGTAAAACTGAACCCCCAGCGCGCGAGGCTGGGGGACAGATAAAGTAGCTTCCATGACTACTAAATGGGAATACTTCACCGCACCGCTGCTCATTCACAACACCAAGGCCATCCTGGACAACTTTGGTGAGGACGGCTGGGAACTTGTCACTGTTCTCCCCGGCCCGACCGGCGAAAACCACGTCGGTTACTTCAAGCGCCCGAAGGCTGACTAATTACCTCGGTGTCTGGCACCTAACTAACAACGGCGGTTGTGCTTTCGATTGGCAGCTGACTAACAGTTGGCTGCCATCTTTCTTTGGCCGGCTTTATTCGCCCGGCCCCCAGTCGCCGTGGAAAGGCTTAACTTAAATGAGCAACTCTGAATCTCGCACTCCTTCCCAGACCCTCGAGGACCTGGGGCTTACCCTGCCTGCCGTTGCCGCGCCAGTTGCGGCCTACGTACCCGCAACGCGCACGGGCAACCTCGTTTTCACCTCCGGTCAGCTCCCATTCGTTAACGGCGAGCTCACCCACGTCGGCCACGTCGGCGCAGAAGTCACTGCTGAGGAGGCCAAGGAGGCAGCCCGCACCTGCGCCCTCAACGCTTTGGCCGCAGTCGATGCCGAGGTCGGTCTCGACAATGTCACCCGCATCGTGAAGGTCGTCGGCTTCGTCAACTCCGCCGCCGGATTCACTGGTCAGCCGGGCGTTATCAATGGAGCCTCGGAACTCTTCGGCGAGGTCTTTGGCGAACGCGGCCAGCACGCTCGCTCGGCAGTGGGTGTGAATCAGCTTCCGCTGGACGCTCCCGTGGAAGTCGAAATCATCGTTGAAGTAGCCCAGTAGCTGCTGTATTTGCTGCCGCGACCAGCGGGAATGTTGCGTTCTCCGGGTCGTCGTAAAGCGTGCTTACACCCAAATGAGCCGAATTGGACGACGTGGCGCGCTCCCCGGATTGCGCAACCACGTAGGATAGAGGACATGGAGCATCCTGCGTATAGCCAACTGCGTCAGATTTCTCAGTCTGTGGGCGTCGTTCTGTGCCCGAACCCCAGCTACTCTTCGCTGGAGGGTACGAACTCCTACGTTATTAAGGCTGAGGGGGATAGCCGCAGCATTGTCATCGATCCGGGTCCGGAGGACGAGGGACACCTGAACGTCCTGCAGCGTTATGCCGGCGACGTTGCGTTGATTCTGCTGACGCACCGTCATGGCGACCATGCTGATGGCGCCGCACGTTTCCGCCAGCTCACCGGTGCGCCGATTCGTGAGCTGGAGTCTCAGTACTGCGCGGGAGGTCAGGATCCGCTTGTCGACGGCGAACGTATCGTCCTCGACGGAGTGACTCCGCAGATTGAGGTCGTGGCAACCCCTGGTCATACCGCTGATTCCGTCTGCTTCTTCATCCACACTGGTGATGGAGAGGACGATGTTGAAGGCATCGTTACCGGTGACACAATCGCTGGCCGCCACACCACTATGATCTCGGAGACCGACGGCGACTTGGGTAAGTACATGGAAACCCTGAAAATGCTGGATTCGCGCGGCAAGGGTGTTCGTCTGCTGCCTGGTCATGGTGCTGACCTGCCGGACATCACTGTGATGACGCAGAAGTACATTGAGCGTCGTAAGCTGCGCCTTCAGCAGGTGAAAGATGCCGTTGCCAAGCTGGGCGACGAAGCTACGGTCGACCAGATTGTGGATGAGATTTACACCGATGTCGATCCGGTGCTGCGTCATGCTGCTGAGCAGTCGACTCGTGTGACCCTGCGCTACCTGCGCGATCACGGGGAGTAGTTGCTGGGCTTCGGCTTCGGCTTGGGCTTCGGCCGGTTGCTGGGCTGGTCTGGGCTGGGCGAAATTGAGGCTTGGCTGAAGCTGAGCTTGAGTGAAGCTGAGCTCGACTCACCGTATGAAAAGAGCGTGTGACCTGCAGTTTTGCGGGTTGCGCGCTTTTTGTTTGGGCTAGTGCCGGTTGGGGTGGGCTAGTGCCGGTTGGGTGGGTTGGCCTCGTCGGGGCCAGCCCAATCACTTATCGATGAGGTATCCACTTGTCGATGAGCTATAGCGCGCGCATAAGTGAACAGCGCATCGATAAGTGATTGATGCAAGGAGAAATCGGTGAATGGTGCATCGATAGGTGCCGGGAAAGCATCGATAAGTGGCAGAAAAGCATCGATAAGTGCGCCAAACTTGGCCGGCATGCCAGGTCAGCATGGCAGGCCGGCATACCAGGTCAGCATGCCAGGCCAGCGGGGGAAGACAACAAAAATCCCGCGAGCCTCATGCGTTTCATGTGCTCCTACGGGAACCGAGGATCCAAAAGCAGAGGCTGCGGGATGTGAGTCGTTTGGGCAGCGCCGCAAGCGCCACAAGCTAACGTGCGCCACAAGCTAACGTGCGCAACAAGCTAACGTGCGCGGCGGGCCAAACGCTCCGTATCGGAGATGAGCACGGACTTGCCCTCAAGGCGAATCCAGCCGCGGTGGGCGAACTCTGCCAGAGCCTTGTTAACGGTCTCTCGGGAGGCGCCGACGAGCTGTGCGATTTCCTCCTGAGTCAGGTCGTGGTTCACGCGGAGAGCAGAACCTTCTTGAACACCGAAGCGATTGGCCAGCTGAAGCAGGGACTTAGCAACGCGACCTGGGACGTCGGTGAAAATGAGGTCAGCCAGTGAATTGTTGGTGCGGCGCAGACGGCGGGCCAGCATGCGCAGCAGCTGAGCTGGAACATCAGGGTGTGAACCAACCCATTCCTGCAGCTGATCGGCACTCATGGACGCGGCGGAAACTTCGGTGACGCAGACCGCCGAAGAGGTGCGCGGGCCCGGGTCGAAGATGGAGAGCTCGCCGAACATGTCGGATGGGCCCATGATGGTCAACAGGTTTTCACGACCGTCGGCTGAGCGGCGAGCCAGCTTCACCTTGCCATCAATAATGATGTAGAGCCGATCGCCCGGCTCTCCCTCATTGAAGATGGTGGTTCCACGCGGGAAGCGAACCGTCTCGAGCTCGCCGAGCAAGGCCTGCACAGCCTCCTGGTCGACTCCCTGAAATACACCGGCCCGGGAGAGAATCTCCTTGACGTCATCCACGGTAAAATTCTCCTGTCTTGGGCCACTAACCACCGTAAATACAGGCCAGCAGCCGCCAAATTAGCACTCGACTACAGATTGCAGTGGCCAAACAGGAAGAGAAACTGCCCCGTCCCACTAGTCCCACTACTTTCGGTCTTTCCCGGTAACGCCGCTGCCAGCTTTCAAGGCAGGTTCATCCCTGGGCGAATTTCACGACAAAACGCCTCTACAGATGCATCCCAAAACTACGCCGTCACCAAGATGTGATAAACACCACTGTAGCAAAAGAGCCACTGCGCCTGTGGGGAATTCTGGTGAAAAGCCGCTGAACTGTGTATTTATAACTAATAATTCGCTAACGGTGTTCCAAGATGTGGTGGGGCATGACTTCTTTGGTTTTTGACCGAATATGCCCGAGCTGCTACCGGTCTTATCCGCATTCCGGACGAATCGAAGGATTCGGCCCGCGAAAGGTGCGCACGCGAATTGCAATCCGGGGTAGCCGATACACTACGACCATGGATACGACTGGCAAGGCATCGTCGTTAAGCACGCACCAGATAAGCAAACCCCAGCCCACGCACCCGCAGGGATCCCTGACGTCGAAGAAGCGTCGGGCGGTGGGGGCGCATCCGGCGGCGCGGGGGAAGGAGACGCACCTGGGTATGGTGCGGCGCGCGCGGCGGATTAACCGCACGCTGGCGGTGGCGTACCCGAATGCGCACTGTGAGCTGGACTTTCGTAATCCGTATGAGCTTGCGGTGGCGACGATTCTGTCGGCGCAGTGTACGGACGTGCGGGTGAATATGACCACGCCGGCGCTGTTCGCTAGGTACCCCAGCCCTGCCGATTTGGCGGTTGCGAATCAGGAGGAGGTCGAGGAGCTCGTTCGGCCGACGGGTTTCTATAGGAATAAGGCCGCGAACATCATCGGTTTTGCGCAGGGGGTGATGGAGCAGCACGGCGGCGAGGTCCCGGGCACGTTGGAGGAGCTGGTGAAGCTGCCGGGCGTGGGGCGAAAGACGGCAAACGTGGTGCTGGGGAATGCTTTTGGGGTGCCGGGTTTGACGGTCGATACGCATTTTGGGCGTCTGGTGCGGCGCATGGGTCTCACAGAGCAGGAAGATCCGGTGCGCGTTGAGCACGAGATGATGGAGGTGCTACCGCGCGCGGAGTGGACGTGGTTTTCGCATCGCCTGATTTTCCACGGTCGCCGGGTGTGCCATTCGCGCCGGGCGGCGTGCGGGGCGTGCTTCTTGGCGGCGGATTGCCCGTCGTATGGTGTCGCGGGTCCGGCGGAGCCGGAGACGGCGGAGAAGTTGATTAAGTCAGACGACAGGGAATGGCTTCTCTACCTGGCCGGTCTTAATGACGGCTACAGTGGGGAGGAACTTTCCGCGCTTGACGACGGGGATAGCGCGCGCAACACCACAGCGACACAGGACTAGTCGAGGAGCACTTTTCGTGAATGAGCAGGGCGGTCATAGTCACAATGGTGGCCACTATGAGGGTCGGCAGGTGGACGTTAACCGTTCGGCATCGCTGATTACGCTGCTCATCGCGGGAATTAGCATTGTGGGTCTGGTGATTTTCGCGATTGTGAATACCACTGGTGGCAATGACGAGGCCGACGGTGGTGGGACTGGATCTGGTGTGAGTGTCGGTGCGGATGGCGCTGGCAATGGTGATGGCCGTGATGGTGACGTGGATGGTGCACCGGCAGCGCCAGCGATGTCGAAGGATGAAATCGCGGCGGTAGCGGGTAGTGGCTCGCTGAGCGGTGTGCGCTTGCCGCTGTTGGCGGAGTCGGGAGACTCGGCAGGCCAGGACAACGAGGTTGGGCAAGCGGAGCTGGTGGACATGGGGCAGGTCGTCGAGGGCAAGCCGACAGTGCTTAATGTCTGGGCGTGGAACTGTGCGCCGTGTCGCCAAGAGCTACCGCTTATTGAGCAATGGGCCAAGGACAATCCGGACGTGCAGGTGGCGACGGTGCATGCGGCTCGCGAGGCGGGGCGTGGCCAGGCCTTCCTGCAGGAAATCGGAGTGAAGCTACCGACCTACTCGGACACGGTCGACGTGGTCGGACCAGCGTTGAATCTACCGCGAGTTGTGCCCATCACCGTGGTGTTTAAGGCAGATGGCACGGTGGCGACCATTCATCCTGGTGAATTCACCGATGCGCAGCAGATTACTGATCTCGTGCGAGGTGCATTGAAGTGACTCAGGGACAGTCGTGGAATCGTGACGCAAGCTCGGGGCTGTATCTGCCGAAGTGGTTGACCAATAGTTTGCCGCCGCACCTGGTCAGCGCTGATCACGACGCGGCAGGTCACGCCAGCAGCGCCAGCCACGCCACAACAGGCCACTCGGAGCAGCAGGTGGCCGGCCGCTCCGCTTCGTCGTCAAGCGTGAAGCGCGCGTTTGCGAAGTTGCGGCGAGACTCCTCGACGCAGGAGAAACCGTTGCGGAATCCGGCGCGGTCGGCGGTGTTGGTGCTGATCAGCGGTGATGCGGAGGCGCACCAGCGGCCGGAGGATGCCAGCGTGGTACTTACGCACAGAGCGACAACCCTGCGTAAGCATGCAGGCCAGATGGCTTTTCCGGGCGGTCGTGTCGATCCCGAGGATGTGGATGAAATCGATACCGCGCTGCGTGAAGCCGAGGAAGAAACCGGCCTGAACCGAGAGACGGTGACGCCGGTGCGGGTGCTGGACTCGATTGACATTTCGCGGACTGGCTTCGCGGTGAATCCGGTGTTGGCGTATTGGCATGCACCGCATCCGCTGCGTGTGGTCGACCCTGCAGAGACGGAATCGGTGCTCAATGTGCCAATTAGCCACCTGACGAATCCGGACAACCGCATGATGCTGGGCTATCACGGCTGGACAGGACCGGCATTTAAGGTTGGTGACTTCGTCGTTTGGGGCTTTACCGGCGGCGTGCTGTCCTACTTGCTAGACGTGGCCGGCTGGTCGGAACCGTGGGACGACACCAACGTGCAGAAACTTTTGCCGGTGCTCGCGCGTTCCGCTAATGGTGAAAAACTGTCCGTACTGAAGGGAGGCCGACGATGATGTCTGCAATCGCTGTGTTTGACGTTGCGCTGCTGGCGGTCTTCATTTTCGCGCTTATCGTCGGCTGGCAGCAGGGCGCCGTCTCGTCGATTATGGCCATTTTGGGCGTTGTCCTGGGCTTGGTCATTGGTGTGCCCTTGGCGCCGCTAGCTATGGCGCAGGTCGAGAACCAGTCGGGAAAGGTGCTTTTGGGCCTCGGCACGGTGATTCTGTTGGCGTTGATTGGTCATGCGGTGGGAACAGTGGCAGGGCAGTCGCTGCGGAATACCATTCGCTCGCCGCTGGCAGTCGGCCTGGATTCTAGCCTCGGTGCCATCGTGCAGTCCGTGACGGCGCTGGTAGTGACATGGATGATCGCCGTACCCCTGGCCACCGCCGTGCCTGGGCAGTTTGCCGACTGGGTGCGTGAGTCCAAGGGCATGAACCTCATTGACCAGGTCGCGCCCGACGAATGGAGCGACGGCTTCAGTGGCATCCTCCGTCAGCTCCGCGATGATGGAATGCCCGCCATCGCTCCGCCATTCGGCTACAAGCAGAACGTCCCCGATGAACCCGCCGACCCCAATGTGATTTCGCAAGGTGTCGTCGACAGTATTCGACCGTCCATCGTCCGCGTCTTGGGCGAGGCCCCGCAGTGCGAACGCTTGCTGCAGGGCACGGGTTTTGTCATCGCGCCGGATCTGATTCTGACCAACGCGCACGTGGTCGCTGGCGCCACCACTGTTCGGCTGGAAACCGTGGTCGGCATGGCTGACGCGAACGTCGTGCACTACGATCCGCTTGACGACGTCGCCCTGCTCAGAACCACCGACCTACCCCTGGAGCCCATGCAGTGGGCGAATCAGGAAGCTCGTCCGGGCGATGACGCGGTAGTGCTGGGCTTTCCCGAGTCCGGGCCCTTTAAGGCCACACCTGCGCGCGTGACGGAGAACATCATTATTCGAGGCCCGGATATTTATTCGTCGACCAGGCACGAGCGTCAGTCCTATGTTCTGAAGGCAGATGTGCGCCACGGCAACTCGGGCGGCCCACTGATTACGCCGCAGGGTCAGATTCTGGGCTTGGTCTTCGGTGCCGGTGTGAATAATGACCAGACTGGTTACGCGCTGACGCACGCCGAGGTTCAGCCACACATTGATGAGGCGATGAATAACTACGGGGCGATCAGCACGCAAGAGTGCGTGGCGGGGTAGGAGCCAGGGAGCCTATGTTTTTTCAAGCTTGAATCGGAATTTCTAAGTGAAACTCTTGGTGGCTAGTTCATTCACATCAGGGGGCGTTTTAATTGCTCTCAGGGGCCTGTCTAGGGGTGTTTCGCAGTTGTTCCTGTTGGGTTGCCTCTGGTTGTTGGGGTTTTCTTATGACTGAGGTGTCCTGGGGCTTTAGATGCAGGTTTCTGGTACCGGTATTCCGAAGAATCGGTACTTCCACCTTCCGCGTAGTTGGTACCGGCACAGGGGCCGGGCCGACTGCGGCAACCCGGCTGGATGCAATAACAGTTCGGAGTTAACGGGCGCTGGCCGCGCGCATGTTGAGGTCACCAATGTGGGTTCGGTTGTTCGGTGTCCGCTGTGTTGCAACCAGCTGTTCGACAGTAGTGTTGGCAATGGATCGGTAACGGTTTGGTTGGCCTCTTGGCAACTTAGGACGTGCGGGGCTCTCGGACTGCGCAACGAGATGTTGTCGGCCTGGTATCGCGACAGTGTTGTATCTCGTGGGCAGGGCTCCAGATGGATCGCTCGAAGCAGGAGCTGACGCAGACACAGACAGCATCAGACGACGGTACTTCCAACATCAACTATGAGAGAAAATCGTTTGCAGTTCCGGCTACACAGAAAAACAGGTACCAAATGCGCAGAATCGCGGTACCAACTATCCCGAATCGACATCCTGAGTTTAGTTCCGCATATTTTACGACCCTATGTTGATGGGCTGGGTGTGATAGTAATCGGTTTTTATTTCCTGTGGGGTGGCGTAGCCCAGTGCTTCTTGAAGCCGATTGGTGTCCCCCCAGTACACCCACCGCAAGGTGGCAAGCTCAGCTTCCCCGACCGTCGCCCACAATGCTAAGCGCGTGACATGGCAAAATTACGGCACCTATAGTGACTTCATAAAAACACAGCAGCCTATGCACTTGGCCCCATTTTCAATGATGACCGCTCAAGACGGTGGAAAAATACGACTCAAAGTGACAGCGAGTGCTTTTGAGGGGGCACAATGCATGGAATCACGATATCGTCATGGTTCAATTCAAAGAGGCGCTGCCTGAGCACATTCGAGGTGTCAATTACTCGCCCGTTTTCGTGTGCCGACTGACCCATTGCAAAATGCTTTTAAAGCTCGATGGTGCGATCCAGCGAAAGGTTCGAACAGAAGTATTCATCGTGGCTGACGACGAGTAACGCTCCGCGGTAGGCAGAGAGAACGTCGACAAGCCAGTCCACGGTGGGGATATCCAAGTTGTTAGTCGGCTCGTCAACCAGCAGGAACTGCGGTGCGGGGGACGCAAGCAGCACGCGCGCGCACTCGACGCGGAACCGCTCGCCTCCGGAAAGTTGCCTCACCGGTGCGTGGACACTGTCATTCTGGAACAACAGTTGCGCCAGCTTGTCGCGGATAAGCTGCAGGTCAGCCTGCGGATTGCTTTCCGCGACCAGCTCCCACACACTCTTTTCCGCCGGCAATGTGATGCGTTGGCGTAGGTAGCCGCAGGGCAGCGCATAGTCGACTTCGCCGCTGGCAATCCGATTGAGAAACGTAGTTTTTCCCGACCCATTGGCACCGGCGAGTCGAACACGTTCGGGGCCGACGATTGTCAACATCTCGCTGTCCAGAACGCGCGTGGCATTGGGAAGGCTGGTATCGGGAAGCTCGATGTGAACGTGAGTGTCCTCCCGCAACCTAAGCTGCGCCAAGTCATAACTTGCCCGAGCTTGTGACACCGAGGCTGCGGCATCACTGGCACGCTTGGCTGACGAGACCTGAGATCGGTTCTTATCGTTTCCCATGGCCATGCCGGGCTTGCGTTTGGAGGTAGCGAACTTTCTCCCACGGCGGGCGTCACGGGCGAGCCGTGTCTGCATCTCGGCACGTTGTCGAACTTCCTTGTGATAGGAGGCTCTGGCCTCACTTACTTCCGCCCGCACGGCTTCCTGTTCGTGGTCGATGGTTTGACGGTAGTGCTCAAAGTTTCCGCTAAACATACGTAATGAGCCGTGATAGAGCTCAGCGATCTCGTCAGCGTGGTTGAGCAGCTCCCGATCGTGCGAGATGACCACCATGGGCACCTGGGAAGCGTCAATCATATGTAGGAGGCGCTCCTTGGCGGCGGCGTCGAGATTGTTCGTGGGCTCATCAAGAACAATCATCTCTGGTTGGGAGAAAAACAACGCCGTCAGCGCCACAGCGACTGCCTCTCCTCCCGACAGGCTGCCGACGCTGCGAGTAAGAGAAAAATTCAATTCCGACGCGCTAAGGGCGGCCTGAATCCGTTCCTTTAGATCCCAGTTGTCAGCAACGATGTCCGCGAGTTCCTCGGAGTAGTTGCCCGCTTCGATCTCCGCTATGGCATCTAAGATCTCGCGGGCTTTAAATACATCTGCGATGGTGTCGGTCACTTTGAGCCCTAAATCTTGGTCAAGGTAACCGATTTTAGGGGCCTCCACCGTGCCAGAAGTGGGTTGATAGATGCCGGCCAATACCTTAGCGAGGGTCGATTTTCCTGAGCCATTAGCGCCCACAAGACCGGTGAAAGGCGCAGTGAATGTAGCGCTTAAGTCTGAAAAACAAGGAGTGCCGTCTGGCCAGGCAAAAGAGAGGTGGGAAAAAGAAATAGGCATGCCAAGTTCCGCCTTCGAGTCAACGATGAATAAGAGCGCGTCGAATTAGGAACGAATCTTCATAGGCCGAAACTGTACTTCAAACCAATCTGAGCGTCAAAGCTCACCAACTGTAAGAGCGCGCATGATGGTCTACTGGGGGTGGCCCTATGTTTTTGTCAAGCCCCAATCGGAGTTCTTAGGTGAAACTCTTGGGGATGGGTTCTAGGCACGGTTTATTGAGCCCATCAATTGGTGTTGGTGGGACTGATTGCTGCTCGACTTAAACTGCTACTGATTGTTTGGTAGGTGCGTTTCGGTAGAATTCCTTGTTTTGAGCATGGCGTAGATGACGTTACATCTACGTCTGGATAGGCACATGAGTGGGGCGCATTGTGGCGTTTGCCTTTTGCTCTTTTGCGCCCGTAGTAGGTTCGGGACGTTTCGTGGCTTCGCATGGCAGCAAACGCTTCAGTAGAACAGAGCATTTTTCAGTCGCTTGTTTCCTGTATTGGATGGGAACTCACCTCGCATTGATGAGCCTGATCTTCGTGTCACAGGCGCAATTCCTGCATAGGCGGTCAGATGACCAGAGAATGCGAAGTGGGATCCATCACCGATGGAAAGCGGCATCTGCGCTGCGGTCTTGATGCCGATTCCCGGCATGCTGGATCCAAGACCTCGGAGGCAGGAAAATCCTCCAGCATGTCCCCGACCTGGCTGGTGATAGTTTCGCGTTGGGCTTTTAGTGCTTTAATGTTGGCTGTCAGCGAGAACACGCTCCAGGCTGGGGTAGATTTGGGTGAGCACGCTGCGTAGCCGGTTGACGGTTCTGGTGCAGTCACGAGGTATGTCATCGTCAAAGCCGGATAGCATCTTGAGGGCTGAGAGTACTTCGCTGTTTCGACCAACCGACCGCAGGGTGTGCGGCATTGTTCGTGCAGTATCGGCGATGATGAAGGCGTCGCGATTGTCGGTTTTCGCCTGTACAGGGTAGGGATTCGTGGCTTTTCGCATGGCCAAGCCTGGTGAGTAGCCGACCTGGCAACCGCGTTGGCGGGCAACCGCAATGGGTAGCGCTCCGATGGTGTTGGGATTTGCCTACATCTAGGCCAAGGAAAATGTCGATGGGAGTATCCTGCGACATGGATGGTTCCTAGGGGGAAACGTGGTGGATTTGCCAGTCGCTGGTGTCATGGCATTCGTGGAGCACACCCACGTCTACATTGAGACCTGGAGATTCCGGCTGCGTCCCTATTAGCTGTCATCGAATGTCCTGGTGCCGGGTGGCACTACTCCCGGATTATTGAAACTACAGGGCGATTAAGTCATGCCCAGCCCAGCGACTATCCCCATTATCGGGGATGACTTCAAGGTAACGGGGCAGGTAGAGGGCTAAAAGGCCCGATCCTTAAGATCCCTCCGGCAACCAGTGCAGGTGATCCCTGATTGCCTGCACCACAGCCTGAGGTTTCTCTGCCGGCAGGAAGTGCCCACAATCCGGCACAACGCGCACGTGATTCGAGCTGAGCTCCACTAGCGCACGTGGGGTACGAGTGTCCTGCTCGCCGACGAGCAGCACCGTGTGCTCATCGCTTTTCGACGAGCCCTCCACCGCACTCAACCACTTGCGGAAAGCGGCCGGAGCCGGTCGCGTCCACCAATTCATGTGAGCCAGTGCAGGGCGGAGTGCACCACTGGCCAGGCTGTCAGCCATGAGTTCCGCGGTCTGTTTTCCCTCGGAGGTCTCGGCGAACCCCTGCCCGGTGGTGGACATGGACTCGCGCACGATGCGGTCAATAAGCCGCTGCTGGCGAGCCTCAGCCGCCTGCGTGCTGAACTTATTGCGACGCAACTGCGGTACCCGTGGCCGCGAGTCCCACCACGAACGGCGCAGCAGAGGAGCCAGGCTACTGCGGAAGTCCTCCGACCACGGGCTCTTCAACTGGTTCAGCCACACTTTCGGATGTGCAGCACCACAACCAATAATTCCGGAGACAAGATTGGGCTGCCGCGAAGCCAACGTCCACGCCACCCAGGTGCCGAACCCCTGACAGACCAGCAGCGCGGTCGAATGCCCCAACGAGCGAATCGATGAGGCGATGTCCTGGGCCGCCTCAAACGGATCGTAGCCTTGCGGTGTTCGGTCGGACTGACCGTAGCCACGCATAGAAATAGCCACAGCGTGCACGGGGAGGGGGTCTCCCGAGTCGTCGTTAAGCAGTGGCAAAACCTCGCGCCATTCAAACCAACCGCCAGTCGAGCCGTGAATAAACAACACGAGCGGATCGGAGGGGCGGCCGCACTCCGCGATGTGTAGGCGCTGGCCGCGGACGTGAATGAGACGATGACGCCAGGGGCCAGTGAGAGAATCGCGGAGGGAGGTCATGAGGGGAAAATACCTTATCCGAAGGGCTTAAACCGGGACTGAATAAGACAAAAGGGCGAGACCAACAAAGTCCCGCCCAATTTCTTTCAAGCCTTTAGGTGTACATACCGTTCGACTGCGAAGACTTCTTCGCCGACCCCGACGGCACGACCCCCTTCAGCTCCTGCATCGACTCGATGGTCTTCTCCGGCTTGCGGATCGACTTGACCTTCTTCAGACCCAGCAGTGCTGCCACACCAGCGATGACCAGCATCAGAACGAAAACGATGAGGAAGGCAGCCCAGGTTGGCAGCCAAACATCCAGCAGCCAGCCGAGGAAGAAGAAAAAGAAGAACGAGGAGTACAGCGCGACGACGCCGGCAACCGCGAAGAAGCCACCGCCAACTGCGCCCTTCTTAGCCTCGCCAGCAATTTCGGCCTTGGCCAGCTCAATTTCAGAGCGAACCAGAGCGGAAATCTGCGAAGAAGCATTAGACACGAGCTGGCCGACGCTAGCATCACCCGATGCGTTGCTATCCACATCACTCAGCGGGATAGCGGTAACACGCGGTTCGGTGCCGTCGGTAAAGAGACCCTTCGTATCGTCGTTGCTCACGTGTACTTCCTCCTACGCAGATGGTTGGAAAAGATGGTTTGAAACTTTAAAACTGCAGTTACAAACTGCCATACTACCTCTGATTGTGGGTAGGGCGCGCCATAAGGGCGAAAAAGCCAAGAACTCGTTGAAGTTTTTCTCATCTTTGACCATTTCTATATAAGTTTGTCACTTACTTAGCGGTGAAGAATTAGGGTGTGGGATATGAACAATCAGCCTGAGAACGTGCGTGGAGCCGATGGAGTTGGTGCCGGTGCTGGCAATGGTGACGGCAATGGCGCCGGTGTCGGAAAGGGTGGCCTAGCTGGCATGAGCCTGGGTGTGTCCTCCGTGTCGGCGAAGAAGCGCGCAGAGCGTGAGGCAGCGCAGGCGAAGGCATCTGAATCGGGTGCCGGTGGCGCTGACAGTGCTCCCGCCGCTGCTATTCCGCAGCTTGACCCCAAGGACCCCCTCGCGCCCCTGTGGCAACTCGACGGCGTTGCGCACGCGGCTGATGTTGCGGCCAAGGCCATCCAGTCCGTCCATAGGCACAAGGCCAACCTGCGCAAGCACAACGTCACCGGCTCCGAGTCGGTCCTGCGTGGCGCTCGGGCATCGGCGTGGCTAGAAGGCGGCGAGCCATCGCTTCCCGACGACGGCAATATCACCGACCCCGTGCTCGCAGCAGCCCTGCGGGTTGCCGACACCATTTCCCCGGAGTCAATTGGTGAGACCACTCGCGTGTGGCAGCGCGCTCCGCAGCAGGTGCTGGCCAAGTTTGCGCTGAACGCATCGCCCGCAGGTGAAACTGAAGACGGTTCCGAGCCGCGGATGAAGGCCGGCCGTCCGGTCGGTGACGACAAGCTCTCATCCGCGATGAAGGAGCAGCGTCTGCACGTGCTCGGTGACTTCATCACTGGCCGCAGCCAGATCCATGCTGGTGTGCTCTCGGCGATTGTGCACGGTGAGCTGCTGACTCTGCGCCCCTTCGAGTACCACAACGGCATCATCGCCCGCGCCGCCTCGCGACTGACGACTGTCGCAACCGGCCTGGATCCGCGTGGCTTGGCCGTGCCCGAGGTCTACTGGACCCGCCACCGCCAGGAGTATTTCGAGGCCGCAGAGGGGTTTGCGTCGGGAAGCGCTGATGGCCTGCGTGCGTGGATTCTCCTGCACCTGGAGGGGCTGAAGGCCGGTGCCGTGGAAGCACGCGGTATCGCCGAAGCGGTGTAGGCAGGCCGGCTGCTGGATGGTGAGTTAGTCGGCCTTTGACTCGTCGTCGTTTTTGCGCAGTGCCAACAGCGTCGCACCCGCGCCAAGCGCCAGTGTGACGCCGGCAAGAATTGCAGCATTGCGTTTCGACGGCGCGCGAAACAGCGGGACGGGATTCCGGAATTGGCGCACAGGCCACTCACGCTCCGTCGCAATCTTGCGCAGGGCGCGATCGGGATTGACCACGACGGGATGGCCGACTGCAGACAGCATGGGCTCATCAGTGATGGAATCCGAGTATGCGAAGCATTCGGCCAGGTCGAACTGGCGCTTTTCCGCTATCCGACGCATCTGCACGGCCTTGTTTTCGCCTCGGCAGAAGAACTCCGTTTCACCCGTGAAGAGCCCATCGCGGACCTCCAGCTCGGTGGCCACCACGTTGTAGACACCGAGCGCCTGCGCAATGGGCTCAACAATCTGTCGAGCCGATGCCGAGATAATGAACACCTGATGCCCCTGTGCGCGGTGTTCACGAATGAGCTCCAAGGCCTCGGCGTAGATGTACGGAGTGATGTTCTGCTCTAGGGTTTCGATGGCGACCTGGCGCAGCTCCCTTGCGCTGTGACCAGCGATAAGGGCGGAAAACTGCTCGCGGGTGGCCTCCATTTGCGCCTCATCGTGCCCCTGCGACATGTACAGGGCATGGCTGAGCGCCATTTGCAGCATGTCCGTCGGCGAAATGATGCCGCGCTCGAGGAATTGCTTGTTGAACGCATATGCCGAGCTCTTGGCAATAATGGTTTTATCCAGGTCAAAGAACGCAGCGACGCGAGAGCCAGCGGTGGCGTGGAGGCCTGCAGCGATTTGGGTATCTTTAGAGCTACTCGTGTCCGTAGAAGCGCGCGGCTGCGGCGTTGTTGAAGCCTTGTTCTCGCCGGTGTTCATAGACTCCGAGCTTACCCATGGATGTCGGACCCGGGGAGAGCATTATGAGTGTTTAACTGCTGGGTGGGGGACTGGGGCGATTGGGGCGTGGCAGTTTTGGGCGCGATTAATCGAGGAGACGTGACATCGAACATATTGGGCATTAAATCCTTTGAAAGGTATTTGCAGATTCCTCGGGATATGTAATACTTGGACGTGGCTGGCCCCTTCTTGTTCTTTTTAGAAACAGACTGCGAGGCCGCCCCGGCTCAATCCCCCCCCCCCGAGCCGGTTAAAGACGCCTCGCGCCAATCCCCCCCCCGGCGCGGGGCGTCGCCCCTTTTTGCCCAATGTTGAGGGTTATGTAGTAAAAATTGCGGGCTGCAAATGTGAAACTGAATGAGTTTATGACACTTTCAAGCCATTTTTCGTGCCATTTTTGTCATAAACGCAGTCACTAACTTGCATTGGCTAGGCCGCGCAGTAGTCATGCCACGCAGTGGCATAAGGCAAAGGCGACGTGGCGTTCTGCAGTTATCCACAGTCTGAAAATTATCCACAGACAGCGAGGTTTTGGCCCCTTGTGGGCATCATTGAATCCGCCCTGTAGTGCACGCTATGGCCATGGCGATCAAGAAACTGTCCATGGCTCAGCGAACCGAGGCTCCAACAAATCCAGTAGTCAACGCCGTCGATGATGAAGCGCTGCGTGAAGAGGTTGCGCTCATAGTCGCTGCTACCGGTCGTGACTGTGTGCAGGAGACCGTGCCACCTGTGGCTGCAGCGTCAGTGGCCGCACAAACATTTGCTTCGCCGCCAGCATCACTATCATCATCAGCCCCAGAGCCTTCCCCATCGTCAGTATCGACAGGAGCGGGAGTTTCATCGGCCCTGTGGCGTCGGGCACCAGCGGTGTTCGTCGATGCACCGGCAGCCCGAAGATTAGCCGGACGGCCTCATAGTGAGGGAGCGATCTTTCTGGTCCGCAGTGATACTGAGGCGGAAGATGCGCAGGTAGCGGAGGTTTTAGCTCCTGTTTACAGCGCCAGTTTGCCCGCGGACAACGTCGATATTGTCGAGCTGCTCGGCCGTGGCGACGTACGCCCGGATGCTCCGAAGCCCTCCGATTGCCAAAACCGCTCGAACCACCTGAACCACCATCAGAACCCAGCGTCACCTGCCTTCGCAGACGTGATTACAGCGCCAGGTACAGAACCCGTACCGAACGTGCCGGCAACTACAACCGATGCCACGGCAACGTGCCTGATGTTGGTTCCTGCGGTCGGCGGTGCCGGTGCTTCCATCGCGGCGGCAGCAAGTGCATTGGTTCTTTCCCGCGAAAGGCCCATCTGTTTGGTGGACGCGGACGTGCTCGCGGGAGGCATTGATCTGGTGCTCGGGATGGAAACGGAACCGGGACTGAGGTGGCAGGACTTCTCGGCTGCTGATGGCCGTCTCGACGGGGCGGCACTCTACGAAGCACTGCCATCCTGCCCACGATCACCCGCTCTGAAAGTGTTGACGTGGACTCGCAGTCGCACGCCCGAGACGACTTACAACCACGCCTCTGCGAACAACAAATTCGACAGCGCCGACAGAACCGACAGAATCGACAGGCCCGACGATGTCCGGCACATTGCCAGCACCATTAGTTGCCTTATTCATGCCGGAATTACGGTCATCGTGGACTGCCCGAAGCAGGTGGAGTACGTCACCACTCTCGGCGCGCTTGCCGATGACACCGTCATAGTCCTGCCCACCTCCGTTCGAGCCATCGCAGCCGCTGGCCCCTTGGCGAGCATCTGTGCACAAGCGGGGTTCACCCCAAATCTTGCAGTGAGGTACCAGCAGTACCGCGATATCAGTGTCGAAGAGGTGGAATACGCTCTCGACCTGCCTATTGTTGGTGAGATTGAGTACTGCAAGAAGGTAGCTCACGAGATAGATGTGGGCGGGCTCGCTGGGGCCGTCGGCAAGCTGACGCGGGGATTGGAAGCGATGTTTGCCCTTGTCGGCGGTGGTGGCGATGGATGACGTCAGGCTGTTGGCGGCGGTGCGGACGGCGCTTGCGGAGCGGCCTGGGGTGGCATCGCATAGCGAGGTCGCCGACATCATTCGCGCAGAGACCTCGGGGGTTGTCTCCGATGTGAAGGTGCTGGAGATTCTGCGCACGATTCGCGAGGAAACGGTGGGCGCGGGTGTGTTGGATGCGCTGTTGCGACGCCCGGGTGTCAGCGATGTGCTGGTCACCGCGCCGGGCGAGGTCTGGGTCGACGCCGGCAACGGACTGGAGCGCGCCGAGATTTCCTTCGCGGACGAGGGCGAGGTGCGCGCGTATGCGGTGCGGCTCGCTTCGCGGTGTGGACGAAGGCTTGACGACGCGCAACCCTGGGCCGACGGCCATATTCCTGGCGGTGTCGGCGGCTGTGGTGTGCGAGTTCATGCGGTGCTTTCACCACCGTCGGCGACCGGCACTCAGATTAGCCTGCGGGTGCTGCGTCCGGCTCGTCGCGGACTTGCGGAGCTATGCGATGTCGGGCTATTTCCACCAGAGATTCTGCCGGTGCTCCGGGGAATCGTGGCGGGACAGCTGTCATTTATTGTTGCCGGAGGCACGGGTGCGGGAAAGACCACGCTATTGGCGGCGATGCTCTCAGAAGTTAATCCTGACCAGCGCATTGTGTGTATCGAGGACACTCCGGAGTTGCAACCTCAGCATCCGCATGTGGTGAAGCTGGTGACCAGGGCCGCCAACCTGGAGGGTGCCGGTGCGATTGGGCAGCAGGAGTTGCTGAAGCAGGCGCTGCGCATGCGTCCCGACCGCATTGTCGTCGGGGAGATTCGAGGCGCCGAAGTGGTGGATCTGCTGGCAGCGTTGAACACGGGGCATCGCGGTGGGGCGGGAACAATTCACGCCAACCGCATCGGGGATGTCGTCGCGCGCTTTGAGGCCCTGGGGCTGATCGGTGGCCTTGGTCGCGCCGGGCTGCATGCGCAGTTGGTCTCGGCGGTGCAGGTGGTGTTGGTGGTCGAACGCGCTGATGTTCGCAGGCTGGCACAGATCGGGCTGCTACGCGGTAACCCACCGGAGGTGGTGGAGGTCTGGACTGCTCGGGATGGGCCTGGGCCGGGTTGGGAAGCGTTGCAGAAGTTGCTGGTCGGCGGGGAATAACCGGTGGAATACCCGATGGAATGACTAGAGGAAAAGTCAGGGGATTAGACGGGGAGATTAACAGCTATGGGGGAAGGGTTTAGCGCGGCGATGCTCATTGGGGGAGCGGCTGCGGCAGTCGCTATCTGGCCGGACAGCTCGGCGGCGGTGCGCTCGCGAGCACTGGCAGGCCGTGCCCGCGAGGTGTTCAGCGGGCTGAAGTGGTTGCAGCGCATGGTTGGACTTGGTGCTGGTTCCACGGGGTCGAGTGCAGTAAGCACTGGCAGTGCGAATAGAACTGCAGGACTATCAATCATCATCGCTGCAGGCCCGGCGCTCGTGTTGTTGTGGCTCGCCGGGATTCCAGGTGTTGTAGCCGGGCTATTGTTGGGCCGCACCGCAGGGGCAGTAGTGCGCGCTGTGAGGGAGAGGCGCTGTGAACGTCGGGAAGCGGACAGCGCTGCGGTAGCGCTGGAAACCTTGACCGCGCAGCTGCGCGCAGGAGCGGCGGCATCAAGAGCGCTCAACGCGGCAGCAGCGGAATTGCGCAGGTCAGGGGATGAGACTGTGTTGGCTGACCATCTCGCGCACGCGGCGCATCGCGCGAACTTCGCCGACCCGTGGGAGAGCGAAGAGTCTTCGGAGCAACTGCGTCGGATTGGGCGTATGTGGACGGTGGCGCAGCAACACGGTCTGAGTTTGGCTGGGTTGCTGGACTGCGCGCGGGGTGATTTGCAGGCTCGTCAGGCGCATCGATCACAGACGTCTGCCGCGCTGGCGGGACCACGCATGACGATTGCCATTTTGGCATCACTGCCGGTGTTCGGTTTGGTCATGGGGCAAGCGTTCGGGGCTTCCCCATTCGAGTTCCTCAGTCGCGGCATCGGAGGAATTGTGCTGGTCATCGGTGTCGGGCTGGTGTGCGCGGGCATCGAATGGGCGGTTGCCATCATCGATCGCGCGGAGGCCGGACAGTGATCGCCGCCGCACTTCTCATCGCCGTCTACCTCTGCTTGCCGACGTTCAATCCCGTCCGCAGCCGACTGCCCGAATTGGTAGCCGAGTCGGATGCTCGTGTGCGAGGAGGTCTACGTCGACAGGTGACCAATCGGGTGGCGCAGATTGCCGCACAGGTGCGGGAACGTGTGCGAACTGTCATTGGCGGTGAGCGCATCAGCCCGGCTGTGCTGCTCGATGCCGCAGCGGCACTGGACATCATTGGCGCTTGTTTGAGCTCCGGTATGCCGTTGTCGCAGGCCATGGCAGCAGCTGCCGATGGTGCAAACCCTGAGCTGGCCGAGCCACTTCGACAGTGCTCCGCCAGGTTGTCCGTGGGCGCGCACTCAGCTTGGGACAGCCTTGCTGCCACACCCGCGCTCGTGCCTCTGGCGACGGCTGGGCGCCGCGCAAGCGAATCCGGCACCGTTCTGGCGCAGGCGTTGGAGGACACCGCTGCCATGTACCGCAGTCAAGCGCACGATGCGGCGCAAGCCGTCGCCGAAAAGGCTGGTGTCCTCATTGCCGGGCCGCTGGCGTTGTGCTTTCTACCCGCGTTTGTGGTGCTGGGTTTGGTGCCCACCATCGCTGGGCTTGCCGACGAAATGTTTGCAGGACTGATGCCGTCATGAAGCGTGGACACTTCTGCGCCCAGCCTCGCGCGCTGGCACGCGCCGGATGCAGTGCTGGTTGCGCTCTCAGCTGTGGCTTCGGTTGTGCGCGTGGTCCGCCTGCCGCGCCGCAATCCAACATGCGTCAACGCGGATCGGCGCGCGCCAATGCGCACCACACCTCACAACTGACCTGTCACTCGACATCCACATAGGGGGAAACACTCATGACCACTCAAAACTCCAACCGTCCAACCAATCCGCTGACCGCTGCGCAGTCCCAGCTGCGCTCGTATTTGCACAAGCGTCTGCACGCTCTGGCAACTGAGGAAAACGGCATGTCAACCGTGGAATATGCTCTCGGAACGATCGCTGCCGCCGCTTTCGGAGCCCTGCTCTACACCGTCGTGACCGGCGGCGATATCACCCAGGCGCTCACCGACATCATCGAAAGGGCGCTCAACACCGATGTCTAGCCGCATCCGCTCTACGCTTCATCGCCTGTGCGTCGGCGACGAAGGCCAAACGACGGTAGAAACCGCTTTCGGTCTCGCGGCGCTGGTCACGGTCATGGTCACGGCTCTGTCCGGGCTGGTCACAATCGCAATGTACCTAGGGCTTACCGACGCGGCCGGAGCCATCGCACGGGCTGAGGCGCGGGGCGATGCGGAGACAGTAGCCGAGCTTCGCGCAGACGCGGATGGGCAGGTCGCGATATCGGAAACCTCCGGTACCGTGCGCGTGACCATTCGGCGCTCAGCGGGGCCATTTTCGCTGGAAGCACGCGCGGTCGCACTGCGGGAAAGAGCGGCATCGTCATGAGAAACGTGACAGCCCGCCTTCTCCGCGAAGAAGAAGGTTCCACCACAGTCGCAGCCGCACTGTTCATCGCCGCTTTCGTCGTTCTGACTTTGGTTGGAGTTACAGCCGGGATGAGGGTGGTGCAGGCTCGGCAGGCAGCGGTAGCAGCGGACCTGGCCGCGGTGGCCGGCGCCGTGGCAGCGCAAGAGAGCGACGACGCCTGCAAAGCTGCGGGGTCAATTGCAAAAGCTAACCACGCACGCCTTGTGACCTGCGAGATTGATGGGGAGGACGTGCAGGTCAGCGTCCAACGAAAGGAGAGAAAAGCCACGTCCAGAGCAGGGCCGGTAGCGGTGGAGGATGCTGCTACTGGCCGTCGTTAAGCGCGCGCGACACCCCACTGAGCACCTTGATTGCGCCGGCCTTGTCCAGCGGATCGTTGCCATTGCCGCACTTGGGCGACTGGATGCACGATGGGCAGCCGGATTCGCACTCGCAGGCGGCGACGGCATCGCGGGTTGCGCGAATCCACTGAGCGAAGGCCTCGTAGCCACGGTCGGCAAACCCCGCACCACCAGGGTGCCCGTCGTACACAAAAACGGTGGGCTGCTGGGTATCGGCGTGCATGACCGTGGAAACACCGCCGATGTCCCAGCGGTCGCAGGTGGCAATCAACGGCAGTATGCCGATAGCCGCGTGCTCGGCTGCGTGGAGAGCCCCCGGCGCGATGTCGGAGCCCACGCCCCACGAGCGCAGGGTGGACTCGGGCATTGTGTAGGCCACGGCGCGCGTGACCAAACGCTGCGGAGGGTAGTCAAGTTCAACACTGTCGAGAATCTCGCCGGTATCCAGGCGGCGAAGATAGGAGGTGACCTGGTGAAAGACCTCGACCTGGCAGGAGGCGACCTGTAAGCCCTGGTAGTGGCGCATATCGTCAACATCGAGGATGCGGATGGTGGTGTCCATGCGCGAGCTGGTGGAATAGCGTGGCTGCTCGGGGTGGACTAGGGCGACGAGGCTGTCGAAGTCCAGCTGGTCGACAAGGTAGGACTCACCGCGGTGCAAGTAGACGGCACCGTCGTGGACCTGCTGCATCGCACGGCCAAGATCGATGGTGCCAAGCAGGCGACCATCGGTCTGGTCGACGATAGCCACTTCCTGACCATCGCCGCCACGGACGTTCACGGCATCGTGGGCAGTGGCAATGCGCGGTCCCTCATCGCGGTCGGTCGGGTAGTAGACGGGCTCTTGTCCTTCCCAGGTGCGCTTGCGCAACCAGCCTGCGGACACCATGTCTTCGGCTACGGGCATGGTTCCCCACGCTTGAAGCTGACTGGTGGTTACGGGTTTCTCCACAGCCGCGCAGTAGAGATGTGACCACACCACATGTGGGTTGCGGGGATCGAAGACGGTCTTTTCCACCGGCCTGCCCAGCAGTGCGGACGGGTTGTGGACCAAGTACGTGTCCATGGGGTCATCGCGAGCCACCAACACCACCAGTGCGCCCTGACCACGACGACCCGCGCGGCCGGCCTGCTGCCAGAACGAAGCGACCGTGCCCGGGAAACCGGCCTGCACCACCGCGTCAAGGCCACCGACGTCAATGCCCAGCTCCAATGCATTGGTGGTGGCCACACCTAGCAGAGTGCCGTCATCGAGCATGCGCTCGATGTCGCGGCGTTCTTCGGCCAGGTAGCCGGCGCGGTAAGACTCGATGCGCTCAGCGATATCGCTGCGGCGGCGCTTCTCCAGGCGCTCACGCACGCCGAGCGCTACCTTCTCAGCACTGCTTCGCGAACGGGTGAAGGTCAGGGTGCGGGCGCCCTCGACAAGCAGGTCGGCCATGATATCCGCGGCCTCGGTCGGGGCGGGGCGGCGCACGGGGGCACCGTTCTCGCCTTGGAGGTCGGGGAGCAGGCCGGGTTCCCACAGGGCGATCGTTCGCTCGCCGACCGGGGCGCCGTCTTCGGTGATGGCCTCGACAGGCTCGCCGATGAGGCGACGAGCCTGGTCAGCGGGGTCGTTGGTCGTCGCAGAGGCAAAAATCACGGTCGGCGAGGCGCCGTACTCGCGGGATAGCCGCAGGAGGCGACGCAGAATCTGAGAGACGTTGGCGCCGAACACGCCTCGATAGGCATGGCATTCGTCGACGACGATATAGCGCAGGTTGCGCAGCATCCGCGTCCACCGAACATGGTTGCCGAGCACCGAAACATGCAGCATATCGGGGTTGGTAAACACCCAACGGGCGTGGTCGCGGATGGCGCGCCGGGCGTCTTGTGGGGTGTCGCCGTCGTAAAGCGAAATCAGCGAACTCAGTGACGCCGGTGCCATCGCGCGTGCAGTGTCCAGCTGATCGGCGCCCAGCGCCTTGGTCGGGGAGAGGTACAGCGCGGTGGCCGCGGGGGTGGCGGACAGTTCTGTGAGCACGGGCAGCAGGTAGCCGAGCGATTTACCCGACGCCGTGCCCGTCGCGACGACGCAGTGCACGCCCTCGCGGGCAAGGTTCGCGGTTGTCGCCTGATGAGTCCACAGGTTCTCAATTTCGCGATCTACCAGCACTTCTTTCAGCCAGCCCGGCACCCATTCGGGCCAAGGCGCGGTCACGCCAGCACGCGCAGGAAGATCCGCAATGTGCGTCACCGTCGCCCGCGGATGCGCACGAATAACCGGCCCCAGCAGCTCCCGCCCAAACGACTCCACCGACGCCACCCTTTCCTGTAAACGCGCACTTCATATGTTTGACGACGCTTCCTATCAGCCACATTCTCGCTATTCGACACCCCAGTTTCTCCGGACTCCGAACACGGGTTTACGGGGGTGGCAAGAAGCTGTTCCTAATCGGCGCTCGCGCCCCAAACGTGGCAGACTTTTTGAGTGTATCGCCCGCCAACGGGCACCCAGCAAAAACTCGCACGAGGCGAAAGGGTGCTTTGGCCGTGTTTACCCCATCGTGTGTGGCCGGATGTGCGTGGCGAATACTTGTTTTATCGAATCCTGAAGTTGGGAAGTTTTGTAATGGCACAGGGTACTGTGAAGTGGTTCAACTCGGAGAAGGGCTTCGGGTTTATCGCCCCAGCTGACGGTGGCAACGACGTGTTCGTTCACTACTCCGAGATCCAGGGCACTGGTTTCAAGACGCTGGAAGAGAACCAGGCAGTCGAGTTTGAGATTGGTGAGGGCCAGAAGGGTCCGCAGGCTCTGGACGTGAAGCCTCTGTAAGTCAACCGTTTCCGGGTTGAACTGGGCTATTGTCTGGTTTGGCGCGCGGAATTTTTGGCTTTTCAAGGTCCATGTTGTGTTCATGGGGTGAGCCTTGATTCTCCCACGCGGAAAGTAATTTCTGCGTGGGATTTTTGCATTTCTGGTGGCAGTGGGTCAATCCGAGTTACTGACTACGTTTATGACAAAAATGGCCCGAAAAATGGCTTGAAAGTGTCATAAACTCATACAGTTTCACATTTGCAGCCCGCGATCACGCGGCCGCTGCGGCGGCTGCGCCCGCTGCGGCCTGTCGTGGCCAGCCACTGACAGCCACTGGGATAATCATGGCCAGCCGCACAGCAGCCGTCGGGTCGGCAACTGCCGGCCACCGGGGATCCCCCACAACAGCCCCTTCAGTCACACCCAAAATCCGCCCGATACTTGAGGAATCCACGCGACAAACTAGATTGTGTGTACGGTATTCCTTATATTCTTCATATTCTTTCCAGATAATCTTCCGGGGAGAACGCGGCCGGGAACTGATTTGCACTGATCGGAACCGGTTGGAACCGATTGCGGGCCTCTCACAGCTGAAGCCCAGCCAGAGTCCGGCCAAGAACCCCAAGATTTAAACGAAAACAAGAATCTAAACAGTCAAAAACATTCAACGTTGCAGGATAGAAAAACTTCTATGGCGAATTCAGACGGCCTCAAGCGCCTTGTAATTGTCGAGTCGGCGACGAAAGCTCGCAAGATTCAGCCGTATCTCGGCGATGATTACATCGTGGAGGCGTCGGTGGGCCACATTCGCGACTTGCCCCGTGGCGCAGCCGACGTTCCGGCTCGTTACAAGAAGGAGCCCTGGGCTCGTCTGGGTGTGAATGTCGACAACGGATTCGCTCCGTTGTATGTCGTCAGCGCTGATAAGAAGAAGAAAGTCGCTGACCTGAAGGCCAAGCTCAAGGAAGTCGACGAACTCTATCTCGCAACTGACCCCGACCGTGAGGGCGAGGCTATTGCCTGGCACTTGCTGGAGGTTCTGAAGCCCAAGGTGCCGGTGCGCCGCATGGTGTTCCATGAGATCACCAAGCAGGCCATCTTGGAGGCCGCGGCCAACACTCGTGAGCTGGACCAGAACCTGGTTGATGCCCAGGAAGGTCGCCGTATCCTCGACCGCCTCTACGGCTACGAGGTCTCCCCGGTGCTGTGGAAGAAGGTCATGCCGCGCCTGTCGGCAGGCCGTGTGCAGTCGGTGGCAACGCGCGTCATCGTCGAGCGTGAGCGCGAGCGCATGGCGTTTATCTCCGCTGAGTACTGGGACGTCGCCGCAACTTTGGACACCGGTTCGGCTTCTGCTGATGCCAACCAGCCGAAGGAATTTGTCGCAACCCTGACCAGCGTTGATGGTCAGCGCGTAGCGCAGGGCCGGGACTTCGATGACCGTGGCCAGCTGAAGAAGTCTGAGGGCATTCGGGTCGTCGATAAGCAGCTCGCCGAAACTCTGGCGGCGGACCTCGCGGGCTCTGAGCTCAAGGTCGCGTCGGTGGAGGAGAAGCCGTACACCCGCCGGCCGTACCCGCCGTTTATGACGTCCACGCTGCAGCAGGAGGCCGGCCGCAAGCTGCATTACACCTCTGAGCGCACGATGCGTGTGGCGCAGCGTCTGTACGAAAACGGTCACATTACCTACATGCGTACCGACTCCACGACGCTGTCCAAGGCCGGCATTGATGCCGCGCGTAAGCAGGCGTTGGAGCTTTACGGCTCGGAATACGTCGCCGATGCGCCGCGCCAGTACTCGCGCAAGGTGAAGAACTCGCAGGAAGCGCACGAGGCGATTCGCCCGGCTGGTGAGACGTTCGCAACGCCAGGTCAGCTGGCTGGCTCGCTGGATGCCGAGGAGTTCAAACTCTACGAACTAATCTGGCAGCGCACCGTCGCCTCGCAGATGGCCGACGCACGCGGCACGTCCATGAAGGTCACCATCGCCGGTGCTACCGACACGCACGCCGTCGAGTTTGCCTCCACTGGACGCACGATTCGCTTCCCGGGCTTCCTCAAGGCATACGTCGAGGTCTCCGCGCTTTCCGACGGTCGCAAGGTCGCCGACAACGCCGAGAAGCGTCTGCCACAGTTGACGGAAGGCCAGGGCCTGACGGCCACGGACTTCAGTGCCGACAGTCACTCCACCAACCCGCCTGCGCGCTTCACCGAGGCCAGCTTGGTGAAGAAGATGGAGGACCTGGGAATTGGGCGTCCGTCGACCTACGCGTCGATTATCAAGACCATTCAGGATCGCGGCTACGTCTACTCCCGCGGCAACGCTCTGGTGCCTTCGTGGGTGGCCTTTGCCGTGGTGGGGCTGATGGAGGAAGCGTTCTCCGATTTGGTCAACTACGACTTCACCTCCGAGCTGGAGGATGAGCTCGACGGCATTGCTGCGGGCAATAAGGATCGCACGACCTGGCTGACCGGTTTCTACTTCGGCGATGACAAGGATCACCGCCACAAGGGAGCCGACGCTATTGCGACCCACGGTGGTCTGAAGAACATCATCGATGTGAACTTGGAATCGATTGATGCTCGGAAGGTCAATTCGCTCCACCTTTTCGACGATGCCGAGGGCAACCCGATCATCGTTCGCGTTGGCCGCTATGGGCCGTACCTGGAGCGTACGCGCCCGGGGGCCGGTGAAAACGGTGCCGACGAGGTGCAGCGTGCCAACATCCCGGAGGCCATGACTCCGGACGAGCTGGATCTGGCTGCCGCTGAGAAGCTGCTGGCCATGCCGCAGGGCGGTCGTGAACTGGGCATTAACCCGGCTAATGGTCGCATGATCGTTGCTCGCGATGGCCGCTACGGCCCCTACGTCACCGAGCTGGTCACCGATGAAGAACGCGAGAGTGTCGTAGCCAAGGCTGAGGAGATCATCGCAGCTGAGCGCGCCGAAGAGGACGCTCAGCGCGCTGCCGAGGGCAAGCGGAAGAAGAACTGGGAAACCAAGACCGCCGCCAAGCAGAAGGAAAAGCGCACCGCGGAAATCATCGAGGAAACTCTGAAGCCGAAGACGGCCTCGCTGTTTTCCTCCATGGAACCGTCGACCGTGACGCTGGAAGAGGCTCTGAAGCTGATGAGCCTGCCGCGCGAGGTCGGTGTCGATCCGGTCGATAACGAGGTTATTACTGCTCAGAATGGCCGTTACGGTCCGTACCTGAAGAAGGGCACGGACTCGCGTTCGTTGGCCAACGAAGAGCAGATTTTCACCGTGACTTTGGACGAGGCGCGTCGTATCTACGCTGAGCCGAAGCGCCGAGGTCGTGCTGCTGCGAAGCCGCCGCTGAAGCAGCTGGGCGACAACGATGTCTCCGGTCGTCCGATGTCGGTGAAGGATGGCCGTTTCGGCCCGTACGTCACCGATGGCGTCACCAATGCTTCGTTGCGCAAGGGGGATACCCCTGAGACGCTGACTGATGCCCGCGCCTGCGAACTGCTGTCTGAGCGTCGTGCGAAGGAAGCCGCCGATGGTGGCACAAAGAAGGCGGCGAAGAAGTCGACTCGCAAGACCACGAAGAAGGCTGCGAAGAAGACCACCAGGAAAGCAGTCAAGCGCACCACCAAGCGCGTGGTGAAGGCGACGCGCCGGGGCAAGTAGGGCAAGTAGGTCTTAAGCGCCCGCCGCGTCCGCCACACCTGGCGTGCCCGCCGCACCCGCCGCGCTCGGTGCACCCTGCGGAGCCGGCTTGGGGCCACCGACCCCGGCCAACTCCGCTCGCATCGTCGGCCCGTACGACAGCCGGCGATGTACCTTCTCAAACGGACCCTGCATGCCGCGACGCTCCATCGCCCACGCGGCGAACAATGTCACCAACCAGACGCTCACAGCAATGAGAGTTTGCACGAACGCGCCCATGTCGCGCGGGATGTCCAGCATAAACGGGTACACCAGCGCAAAGAAGATCACCGACTGCATCAGGTAGCCCGTCATCGAACGCTTGCCGAGCGCCACAATCGGCACCAGCCAACCAGGTACAGCGGCGCCCTCGTTCAGGCGTCGTTGGAGCGGCTGCAGTGCTAACGCCAGCCCGGCTAGGATGCCAGGACCGGCGAACACTCCGGCAAAGTTATTAATTACCAAGAAGGCCATGTGCTGTCCGGCTGGAAGAACACCAATCGCTGCCAACCCCATAGGGATGCCGATACCGAAAGCCACGACCACAGCCACCACGAGCCACCGAATAAGCAGGGGGCGGTGCGCGTCAACGTCGTCAAGCACGCCCTTGCGAGCCCACACGAAGCCAATCATCATCACCGGCAGGTAGAGGAACAGCTGCAGCGGCAGGGTAGTGATGCTCATTGTCAGGACCTGCAGATTCGCGGCGAGCATATCCAGGTAACTTGTTTCAATCGCACCGCCGTTGACGAACTGGCTCATGTCGGAGCCGACGAACTCGGCGTCGGGCATCGCAATTACGAATCCCAAAAACAGCAGGCTCAGTGCAGCGTTGATCGTCAGCGCAATCCACGCGAGAATCGTCAGCACCTTGTTGCTGAGGCCCATAAGTAGCCCGAGGATGATGCCGCAGATGCCATAGAGAAACATGATGTCGCCAAAGAACAGAAACAGCATGTGCGCAACGCCGAACAGCCCCAGGAACGCATAACGCTTTACGACGACCACCCGCGCCCGCGACCGTGGAAAGTTCCTCCTGGCCAAACTGCGGACGATGAGTCCCACACCGAAGCCGAGCAGCGTTGCGAACATCGGCAACCCGCGATTGTGTGCGGTCACGGCGGTAAACAGCACGGTGGCCTTGTCGGCGATGCTGTCGTTTATGACGCCGCCGAAGAATGCTGCGGGCAGTTCTGGATCTGCAACCAACCAGGCAGTGGCAATGTTCGCGATCGCGATGCCAAGGAGGGCGAATCCGCGCGCAGCATCGGGGACGAGCATGCGGGGTCTGGGGTCGGTGTTAGAACTGGGTCGGTTGTCAGTCATTCCTCCAACGTAAAGGATTGGCGGGAGGGTGCGCAGGTTCGCGGTGGACAGCGATTGTTGCAGGGGTCTTGCGGTATATCGAAAAACGATATAGTATCGAAAATCGATACATCGAATAACGATGTGTTGGTGTTGGGTGGCGGACCCAGTCTGCCCACAGAATAATCTCACTAACCGCGCCAATTACGGTGCAGTAAGGAAGTTAGCTATGGTATCTCCACAGACCAAGAAGCCAAATGACCCGTATGTCAATCAAACTAAGGAGCGCCGGGATGTAATCGTGAGCCTTTTTGCCGGAGTGTTTGCACTGGCTTACATTTTGCTCCAGCTCCGCCATCCGGTTCTTCATCAGCAGTTCCCCAGTGATCTGACCCTGCTTTTGCCCGAAGTGCTGGGAAGTGACAAAGGGGTTCCTATCGAGGTTATGAGTGGTGGAGTCCTCTCCTTGTTTATTGCTGCGACTGTTGTTCGATGCGCTATCGTCGCCGCGATTGCCGTGCTCTGCGTGTTGTTCTCACTCTCGTACCTGAAAGGCGAGTTTTTTACAGTTAAGACTGCGCGACGAGTTATGGCTATCTCCTGGCTGGTGGCGATGTATCCGGCAAGTAGTTTCCTGCAGCATATGGGCGAAAACTGGGTCGCAAGTAGCCTGAATCTGAGCACGTGGTACCAGCGTGATCATGCCGATTTCAATGAGTACCTGGGAATATGGTTTGTCCTTATGATAGTCATCTCCACTCTCGGAGTTATGTTGTTCCGAGCTGCTCGAATGCAGGAAGATCAGGAAGGACTCATTTAAATGGCGAAGGTTGTGTGCCACTTAGATGAGCTGCTTGAAAGCCGCGGAATGACGTTGGCAGCCCTTTCCGAACAGGTCGGGGTCACTCCGGTCAACCTCTCAGTGCTGAAAAACAACAGGGCGAAGGCCGTGCGATTCACGACGCTCACTATGTTGTGCGAAGCTTTGGACTGCCAGCCAGGAGATTTATTCTCGGTGGAGTAAGTGTGTTCGCCGTCTGAGAAGTCTAGGGGTACTGGGCGCCCAACGAGCCCTAAGCTTCGTCGGCAAGCGTCGGGCGCACCGGGCGCGCAAGCTGCGTCATGTGCGTACGACCGCGCAACTCCACGGACTTCAGGGTGGTCCAGCGAGCCTGCTCGTCCTCGTTGGCCAGGCGAATAGTGGAAGCCGTGGCCAGCACGCGGCCCGGGGTGTCCTTGGCCAGCTCGGTCAGACGGGCAGCCTGGTTAACCGCGTCACCAATGACCGTGTACTCAAAGCGGTCGCGGGCACCGATGTGGCCGGCGACGACGTGCCCGGCGGAGACGCCGATACCTGCGGTGAGTTGGAGGTCGAGCAGTTCCTCGCGCAGTTCACGGGCGGCTGTGAGGGCGTGTCCAGCAGTGTCATCGAGGGGCAGAGGAGCACCGAAGACGGCCAGAGCCGCGTCACCCTGGAACTTGTTGATAATGCCCTTATTGCGGTGCACACAGTCAACAACGTGGTCGAAAAACGCATTGAGCTCACGGACAACGACTTCTGGTGAGTTCTTCTCCGCGAAGTTGGTCGAACCAATCACGTCCACAAACAGCACCGCGACGAGGCGATTCTCGCCGCCCAAAGTCGGCTTTTCTTCCAGAGCCTTACGGGCGACCTCAGACCCGACATAGCGGCCGAAGAGGTCACGGACCCGCTGACGCTCCTGCAGGCCACGCATCATTTCATTGAAACCCGCCTGGAGAACGCCCATCTCGGAGCCGTCGTAAATAGGCACGCGCGTATCCACCTGGCCCTGGCGGACCTTGTTAATCGCACCCGTGAGATCACGAATCGGGTCGACGATGGACATAGTGGCCAACATCGTGCCGAAATAGCCGGTAATCAGAGCCAGAATTGCCAGCGCGGTGATGGTGGGCAGCAAATCTGCCGCGTCATCTGTGAATAGACCACGGCGCTGACCTATCAGCACAAGCAGGATTGCTACCACTGGAACACCGCTGGTCAACACCCACGTCTGGCGCAGGCGGTGGCCAATCGGTGGCTCCAGCGAAGAATCCGGGGCCCTACGCGCCAGCGCCTCCACAGCAACCGGACGCACCATGCGCTCCGCAATTAGATAGGTCAACAGTGCCACCATGGCGCCACCGAGCACCGAGGTGAGCAGCACCATCATGCCAATCTTGCTGTCATAGGCGAACGCGACTCCACTGAAGACAATCACGCCCAGAGACCAGATGACGGTACCCAAGAGTGCCTGATAGACAGGCACGCGCATGACCAGATATCGTACCCGCCGCGGATCGTGCATATCCGGATGGCGCTGCCATTTCAACAACGGCTTGAACAGGATCCAAGTAGTGCCGATTCCCGCAATAATTGCCAGAACCAGGTAACCAGCCAGGGCATAGATGACCCCATTAGCCAACCGCGGCAGGTGAGTTTCTTGGTTCAGTGGCAACAGCATGCCGAGGAACAAGCCGACAATCATGGCTCCGACAAGGTTGCAGACGAAGATAAATGAGGCATAAGCAGGCCACATTGTCCCGCTTAGCCATTTCAGATTTCGCCAGAGCCGTTGCATGATTACTACCTTAGTGGCAACCCCGGATTGCAGGGAGTAGTTACCTCACAAGAGTCTCGTGGGGCGCGCTAGAGTTGTGGCCATGACAGAGCGCAGCGTGTTTTCTCGTATGCCCGAAACCGGTGGGGTTCGCCAGCGGCTGCAGGCTGCTGTGCGCGCTGCGCATTATCGCTTTGCCAACGGTCAACCGCTGGCAGGCGATGGGGTGGAGGTTTCGCCGGAAGGTGGGGACGCGGGGTCGTCGTTAAGCGATGTGCCACGCGACTCGGACATGACGCACGCCTGGCTGTTCACGGGACCTGCGGGGTCGGGGCGGTCGGTGACGGCGACGGCGTTTGCGGCGGCGCTGCTGTGCACGCGGCATGACAACCCCGGATGTGGCGAGTGCGAGGGCTGCCGGACGGCGCTGGCGGGAACGCATGGCGATATCAAGATTGTGCGCCCGGAGGGCACCATCATTTCCGTGGCGACGGTGAGGGACGAGCTGCGGCCCTGGGCCTACAAGATGCCCACAACGGCGGATTGTCGCGTGCTGATCATCGAAGACGCCGACCGCCTCAACGAATCCGCCTCAAATGCGCTGCTCAAGGTGGTGGAAGAGCCGCCGCTGCGCACCGTCATTATCATGTGCGCACCTACGACGAACGCGGAGGATTTCTCCGTTACGCTCCGTTCGCGCTGCCGCCACGTCTATGTGCCGACGCCGCATATCGACGACGTTACAAACCTCCTGCGTGCAGAGCGACCAGAGCTTACCGACGAGCAAGCGGTCTGGGCCGCGACGGTATCCAATGGTCACATCGGGCGTGCGCGTGGCTTTGTCTCCGATGAGGGCTCGCGTGCCTGGCGGGGTAAGGCCCTGGATTTCGTGGAGGCCGTGTTCGACCCGGCGAAGTCGTATTTGGCGGCGCGAGAGTTAGCCAACGAAGTGGCTGGCGAGGTGAAGCGGCGGATGGAGCCGCTAGAGGCTGAGGAGCTGGAGAATCTCGAGCGCTCGTTGGGTGTAGGTGCGTCTGGCAAGGGTGCGCAGGCGGCGCTGCGCGGCTCTAAGGGGGTGATCAAGGAGCTGGAGGATAATCAGAAGCGGCGGCGCAGGCGCGCGGAGTCAGATCTGATTGACCTGTCGTTGACCGACATTATGGGGCTTTACCGTGACGCCCTGGTGCTGGCGTTTGGGGCGGAACGTGCTGGGTCTGCTATTGACGCTTCTGTTTCAGATTCCGGCGCTGATTCCGAGTTTGGGGATGGCTCCGTCTATCTCATTAATCCGGACCGTCGTCGGACAGCCGCAGAGCTAGCCCGACGTCTTCCGCCGGAGGCGATATTGGCCTCCATCGATGCTGTCACCGAGGTGCGCGGCATGCTGGTGACCGCGGTGAAGTTGACGGTCCTGATGGATGAATTGATGGCTAAATTGCAGATCGCAGGGCAGGTTGGTCGCAGGTAAGCCAGCAGCTATGCCCAATTCAGCGGACTGAAGACCCCATTTTGGTCACGATGGGGCAGTGCAGTAGTATTACCGCTTGTACATTTTGTGCAGAGTTATTTCTGCTTGCTTGAAAGCTCAGCGCGATGTGCGTGCCGCCTTAGCTCAGTCGGTAGAGCGTCTCACTCGTAATGAGAAGGTCGCGAGTTCGATTCTCGCAGGCGGCTCGGTTTGAAACGGGATCCTTGGAAAAGGGTCCCGTTTTTTATTTTTTGGATCGGTCAAACATGATGAGAGCGAATCCGGCGGCAAGCCGACGTGCGGTGATTCCCCGAAACGAATGGGGGCGGAAATCTCGGAGCCGGGGACTCTCAATCGAGTGTTTGCTACTGTTACTCAGCACATGGCAGGTACGCGGATACTAGGAGAACGCACGATGCGACAGCCCGGACACCAGCGATTAGTAGTGCGACCATCAGCGGGACGACTAGCTGTGGTTTTGGCGGCCGCGGCAATCATGCCTGCCGGTCTTGTGGCCTGCACCATCGACACGGAGGCTTCCAGAGCAGGAAGCGCTCAGCAAGCTGCCTCGGCGGAAACTCAAACGTCCTTGGCAGCTGAAGAAGAGGCCATGCAGATGCCGAACCCCACTCCGCCGAATGAGGAGTTTGCAATGCCTGATTCTGCTAACCCTGACGCAGTCGCCCCGAGCGACGCACCACAACAGCAAGCTAATCGTGCTACTTCGCGTGCCGACGGCTCCAGCGCTGTAGCCGGTAAGGTCATCTACCTCGATCCGGGACACGCCGGCACCCCGCCACCAGCGGACATGATGGTCACTGACGGCCGTGGCGGTCAGAAGCCGTGTAATACCTCCGGCACCGCTTCCAACGACGGCTTCCCGGAGCACGAGTTCAACTGGCTGATGGCACAGGAAATCAAGCAACTGCTCGAACAGCGCGGTGCTCAGGTGCTACTCAGCCGCGAGGATGATGCCGGTCGTGCAGATTGCATCGATGCCCGCGCAGAGAAGGAAAATGCTTCCAACGCCGATGCCGTGGTGAGCCTCCACGCTGACGGTGCTGGAGAGGGCAACCGCGGATTCCATGTGTCGGCGATTTCTCAGCCACTCGCCAATAATGACGAGCAGGGCTCTACCGCGCTGGCAACCGCCCTGCGCGATGCCTTTGTTGCCGCAGGTTTTGCGCCGTCTAACTATCTCGGCAGCGAGGGGCTGAATCCGCGCGCAGACCTCACCGGACTCAACCTATCGACGAAGCCAAAGGCACTGGTCGAATACGGCAACATGCGCGATAGCAGCGACATTGCCCTCTTGACTTCCAGCGAAGGCCGTCAGCGCTTGGCAGAGGCCACTGTGGCTGGGCTGGAAGGTTTCCTGGCGCAGTAGCCAACCTGCTAACTAGCCGGGTTGGCCTTAGCCTTCGGCGTCATCGCTTCGTAAGGCTCCATCATGGGGATATCCAGCATGGTGCTGGGGACACCAAAGGCATCGACAAGTACCTCAGACCAGGGACCAAGGGAATCAACCAGATCGGCCAAGCCCGCTCGCGCGCTCTTGGTGCGAGTACCGGTGAGCAGTGACTGCTCCAAGAACCAGCCGGCGTTATCGCAGACAACCGACAGGAAGAACACATCACGAACCTGCTCGAGCACTTCTTGAGAGCGCTCGTCTGTGATCGTGGATTCGGCTTCGAAGAACGCTTCCAGGATCATGCGATCGATATGCGCCCACGCGCAGGAAATCATGTGGTCCTGGACCTTGTCCACCAGCTTCGCGGCCTTTTCAACAGGCAGTTTCCGCGCCGGGCGCAGCCTGCGAGCAAGGGACTTGAGAAGTCGGTTCTCGCGCTCGATAAGTAGCTGCATCTGGCTGGCGGGGTCAAAGAGCGAGGACTCATCAGCGTCAGTCAGCGCATCCAAGAGGTTCTGGACGACGGCATCTGCACCGGTGCGACGGCGCAATATGCCACTGAAATTGTCGAGGCCGAAGCGCACCATCTCCAGGTTGGAAAAACTCTGCACCTCCCGGGCAAAACCGCCCAAGAGTTCCTTGGTGACCAGCTGCAACATCACCACGTTGTCGCCCTCAAAAGTGGTGAATACGTCAGAGTCTTCTTTGAGAATGGTCAACAGGTTCTCTGCCATGTAGCCGGCTCCACCGGTGGCCTCACGCATCTCCTGGATGGCGTCGGTGGCATGTGCGGTGTTGGCGACCTTCAATGCGGCGGCATGCGCCTCCACTTCACGCAAATCGCGAGCCTGCTCCGGGGTTAGATTCGCACGGTCCAGCCCCTCCGCTTCGAGGTCGTGAATCCGCTTGATTAGCAGGTTGGTCGCAAATTGCAGACCGTACGAACGCGCAATGCGGGGGAGTAGTCGGATTCGGTGTTGGCGGTGCTCAATGAGCTTCTTTTCCGGCAGCGAATCGTCGGGAGCAAATTGGCGCCGCAAGTGTGCGTACTTAGTGCCGATGGTCAATGCGGTGCGGGTTGCCGCACCAGCGGCCGCACCGACTGTCACGCGGCCGCGCACGAGGGCACCGAGCATCGTGAAAAACCGTGCATTGGGGCTGTCAATATCGCTGCTGTACTCGCCAGTGGCCGAGACATCTGCAAAACGGTTAAGCAGGTTCTCCCGCGGTACGCGGTAATGATCGAACATGAGAGTGCCGTTGTCCACGCCCAAGAGGCCACCCTTGGTGCCGTGGTCGCCGATAGCAACCCCATCGACAGGCGAACCATCATCATTGCGGATTCGAGCGACAATGCAGTGCACGCCATGGGATTCTTCCTGCCCTGGTGTGCAGAGCTGGCAAAAGACCGCAGCCCAGCGCCCATCGCGCGCGGCATTGCCCAAAAACCATTTCTCGGAGGAAGCCGTAGGGGAATTGAGGATGAATTCTTCCGTCTCGGGGTCGTAGTGCGCCGTGGTTTCGAGTGATTGGACGTCCGAGCCGTGGCCGCGCTCGGTCATCGCAAAGCAGCCGAGAGCCCGCAGCTCAATGAGGTCACGCACCAACTCGCCGTGACGCTCAGTTCCCAGGTTGCTGACAGCGCCGCCGAAAAGGCCCCACTGCACTCCGGACTTCACCATCAATGACAAGTCGGTGTGGCCGAGCATTTCAATCCCGGAGAGAGTGCTACCGGTATCTCCCGTGCCGCCCTGGTCAGTGCGGAAAGCGCCATAGGGCATGCCGGTCTTAAGCACCTTGGAAAGCGCGTCGGTGGTGTGCTGCCTGGCCTCCTCCACGGTCAGCCCAGAGGTGGGCCGCAGGGAGGGGTCTTCTAGAAGGACACGGACATCAGCGCGTGCCTCGGGGAAATAGCCGTCCAGGGCCTTTTGCAGTGCGCCTGCCACTTCCGGTTCAGGACGGGAGGGGAGCGTCTTCGGAGCGTCGGTCGAGCGACGGCGGGGGATTCGCGTGGAGGTGGAAGAAGTCTGTGCCATAACCCAACGTTAATGGGATATCTGGGGCTTGTCAGCCGCTTTCGACTGAGAAACTCGTGAGGAAATCGGGGCCGCGGGTCGGAAACAAGCTACCGGGATAGAACGAAGGTGGAAACGCAAAAGCCGTCGTCAAGCAAATGCTGCGTTGTGCAGTGCTTGACGACGGCTCGCGTAATCAGACCCTCGGTCGGTCAGACCCCTAGCTGTGGGAACTAGACGCGCGACTTAACTTCGTCGAGGTTAGTCTCCGGGTGCTCGATGAGGTCACGGTCTTCAAGACCCTTCGGCAGCAGGAACAGGGCAATCAGTGCCGGGATAGCCATGGCCATCAGGTAGATGGAGATGTAGAACGGGTTACCGGTGGCGTCCATGATCATCTGGGCAATCATCGGTGCGAATGCACCACCCAGGACAGCGCCGATGGCGTAAGCGATGGAAGCGCCGGAGTAGCGAACCTCAGCCGGGAACATCTCGGAGTACATGGCAGGCTGCGGGCCGAAGGTCAGTGCCAGCGGCAGGGTGAGGACTGCGACGGTCATGACGTAGAGGAACGGGCCCTTATCCAGGAGGCTCCACATGACGGCTTCCCAAATCATGATTAGGACGTAGCCGATGATGAAGGTCTTTGCGCGGCCGATACGGTCGGACCAAGCGCCGGCCATGAACATGAAGATGGTCCAGCAGATACCGGCGACGAGAGTGCCTGTCCAAGCGACGGTTGCGGGGTAACCCAGTGTCTTCTGTGCGTAAGCGCCGAAGAATGCGATCACGAGGTAACCGGTGGCCTGCTGAGCAGCGAAGATCAGGGCGCCCTGGATAACCTTGCCCCAGTGGTTGCGGAAGAGCTCCGGCAGCGGAGCGGAGCGCTCAGCAGACTCAGCCTGCATAGCCTGGAAGACCGGGGACTCATCGACGGTGCGACGAATCATGTAACCAACCAGAACCAGGATGAAGGACAGCAGGAATGGCACACGCCAACCCCAGTCCATGTAGGCTTCCTCGCCGATGATAGCCATAACAATCAGCATGGTGCCGGTAGCCAGGGTCAGCCCCAGCGGAACACCGGCCTGCGGGAATGCGCCGTAGATACCGCGCTTTTCCTTCGGTGCGTACTCCACGGACATCAGGGCCGCACCGCCCCATTCGCCACCCGCGGAAAGGCCCTGGAAGATACGGAGCAGAACCAGCAGGATAGGTGCAGCGATGCCGATTGACTCATAAGTCGGCAGCAGACCGATACAGAAAGTAGCTGCACCCATGCCGATGAGGGTGAAGACCAGAATCATCTTGCGGCCGTAGCGGTCACCGATATGGCCGGCGACGATAGCGCCAAGCGGGCGGAAGAGGAAGGAAATACCCAGGGTTGCCCAGGCGAGCACCTGAGCGACCTGTGGGTTCGACTTCGCAGCCGGCTCGATGAAGTGCGGAGCGAGCACGATAGCTGCGGCCTGAGCGTAAATCAGGAAGTCATAAAACTCGATGGTCGTACCCACGAGAGTTCCCGTGAGCACCTTGCGGCGCTGCTTGGGATCATTCGCGATGATCGAAGTAGTCATAAAACAACAAGACTTTCTTTACATACCCGTCCGCACGGCCATCGAGGACCTTGGTGATTTCAGCGGTCGTGCAGAAATCGCCCCAGGTTTTTCTCAGCCAGCGTTTGGGGAATGGACAGATTGTTTGACGGTGTCGAATTCTTACACAGCCAGACCGGTAGCGACCAGCGTTTGAACTTCAGCGAGCGACGACAAAAAGTGAACAACGGGGGTAATGGGGGTTGGTGAATGGCGGTAGATTTCCTTTGTTTGTGACCGAATTCATTTTCTAGATGTCTGAAAAAGGTGGAATCGGGGGTATGTAAAGGGTGTGGAATGGATGCTGCTTAACGACGGGCCGTTTCCGGCCTGAAGTGCGCGAGCTGATGGCCGTTTGTGCGTGAGACTGTCTTAAATAGGGGAAATCTGCGTTTTATGGCTGTTCGGCTACCCCCACATTGAACTAATTTGTAATTATATAATCAGAAGTTGTGTGAATAGTGTGGCGAAAGTGGCGCAAGATACGAAAGAAGTAACGGAACAATAACGATGTAGTGTCGAAAAGGTCATTGCCCCCGGATGGGGCGGGGATGCAAGGTCGGCAACATGCCACCCCGAGACGGGGGTGTGAGCCCCAGGTTTCAGGGGCATTTGTGCCGAGACCAACCCGAGGTGACCAAACTGGGCACGCCACCGCATTAGCCACCACTCC